>JAQUZA010000073.1 GCA_028691595.1 Candidatus Rifleibacteriota bacterium | reverse complement strand
TCAGACAAAGTAAACATCTGGCGCGAAGTGGTCGACGACGGTGCCGGTATCGCCGGCCCCTGCGACAGAGAATGGTTTGCCCGCGAAATCGACAATCTGCTGCAGAATCCTGATTTGCAAAAAAAAATGGGCGAGCACGGCATCGAGTCTGTAAAAAAGCGCTATAGCTGGAACCAGATCGCATTACAACTTGAAAGCGCTTATACAGAAATCATTGCCAGAAATGAAAAGCAAAAAAGTGCCAGAACGGATTGAAACTATCACATCGGCTCACCGGCAAGATCTATCAGCTTCAATTCATTACATGACAAACCGCTGATACAAGCAACATCGGTCAACATCGGTCAAAATGTGAGCACAATCAAGCCTTCTGCACCGGCCTGCCGTTAGTCCACTTCATTTTGCATCGCTCAATAACAACCATTCTTTAAGGGTGCCCTGCAGACAAACGATCAAATCTGACAGATGATGGGCCTGGCCTGAGCTATGGTCGAGAACGGCGACCATAATGAAGCAGCCATCGGCTGGAAGGTTTTGGAGTTCAAGCCAGTATTGCCAGGCAGCGTGCCAGAACGGGCTCTTCGAAATTATTCCCGGCGATTGCAGCCAGTAATACAGAGTTACCGGGCCCGAGTCAGTTTCGACAATGCTTCCAGCGACCGATGTCCCGCTGAAGATCTGGTCGAAATGGAAAGCTGAGCCATAACGGCCTTCAGGGCAGATAACCGACTGATGAAAGACGACCAGGCGGTTGCGTGGGCGACGGCCCGGCCACCAGGCGATTTCAATTTTGGCCTGCAACCCCTGCGGCGATTCAAAAAATATTTGCCGATGCTGAACAGCCGAAAATAGATTTGGAGTGAACACCTCGTCGAGCGCCCCTGAAGTTATGGCAATTTCATGCCAACCCGGGGGACAGAGGTTCAATTTCTGCAGGCCAGGCCGGGCAACCCCTACAGGAGCCTGGCGGGTCGCTATAATGCTTCCAAGGGAGACCAACACAAGCCACGCAGTCGCAAACAGCAGGGACTTAGAACTTATGTGCGACCGGAAAAACGGAATTTTAACGGCAGAAATTGCTGGCGTGTCAGTTAAATCCGCAGCCGAAATTTCATATTGGGCAGCAATTTCAGCCAGCAGTTTCACAAAAGCAACCAGGAAGAGTATTGCAGCAAGATAAAAAACCAGCACCCAGTCACTGTGGATGAATTTTACAGCCGTTTCAACACCGCGGCGCGCCATGATTTCCCCGGCGATGGTCAGGCGCAGAACATTGGTAAGAACTGCAAGCGGAAAAGCCATGAGAAAAACCAGTGTTCTGAGAAGAGGGTGGCAACGCAACCGTAGAAAACCAAGTAACAGGGCAAGAAAGGACAAAGCAGTGAGAAACCTTACGCCGCTGCATTCTTCGACGACCTGCAGGCTTTCTGCGCCAACATGGACCACAGTTCCAGCGAACCAGGCATCGAGACCTGAAGTAGCGAGCATTCCAGCTGTCCAGGCAGTGCTGATACGCTGCAGTGGGTAATGCAGAAAATGAAAGGCAACGTAACTCGGCAATGGCAGGCAGAAAACCAGCAGCAAAGCCGGAAAGGCAATTTTCCCGGGAATGGCCGGTGCACAGAAAAGCCCTGCGAAAACCGGAAGACAAAGCCAAACCCCGGCGGCCAGGAGAAATTCTTCTTCGAAAAACGCATCAGCAACAAGGCAGATACAGGAAAACAGCAAAAGAACGACAAAAAGTCGTCGTTGCCCAACCTCTGAAAGCCTGGAACTATCGGCGGCACTTCGCCATTCTTTGAAAAAGAGCACGACAGCGACAGCCATAACCAGAAACACATGTTCGCCTGCCGGATTGCGCTGCCACTCGGCTGCCAGCCTGGGAACCGCCAGAAAAACAGCCGACAGAAATGACAGAACAAGCAAAAAATACAGAAAAGCCCGGAGGCTTTTGTGGGGGCAAGACTGATCTGAGACTACGGTATCAGGAACGTTCATTTGTGCCGGGAGACATGAAATAACTCGAACCCAGACACAACAGGAAAAGCATCATGGTACCTGGCTCGGGAGTTGCGCTGCTGGCACCATACTGGGTTTGAGCCACGGCAATTACTTCGGGGGTGAGGTCGCGCTTGGTTTCGCCGGCGGAATAGTAGGGGTACATAACCGAGGTGGGGTCGTCGAGGTAATGGCCGATACCGATAGCGTGCCCGATTTCGTGCAGGGCTATACTGAACAGATCGGTCTGGGTTGGGTCTGGCGTGCCGCTGTCGGTATACCAGTCCCAGCTGTCGCCGAAATGTATATCGCCGGCACCAGAAGGGCCCGTCGGGTAAAAGGCATAGGCGATTGTGCCAGCGTTACTCATGGTAGTAATACCAATTCGAATGTCTCCGGTGGCATCATCAGCATTCCAGTCAGTGCCGCTATCGGCAATTTCAGTAAAATTCAGGCCGCAGGCTGATGACCATTCGTTAAAGGCTCCAGTAATCGCTGACTTCCAGGATTCGGGTATGGCTTCGATAAAACCACTGGCAGAGTTAGAATGCGAGATGGCATAATTGGTGGTAGCAAAAGAATAGGTAACGGTAGTACCAGGTCCACCCCAGTTATAGCTTGGGTCAAGGAAGCCGCCGGGGTGTTCCCAGTCGGCTTGTGAAACCGCTGGCAGAAATAAGGCCAGAAGCGAAAGAGCCAGAACCAGAAGATTTTTAACGGCTGGTTTCGATTTCATTTCTTACTTTCTCCATTAATGCCTGGTCGCCCCTGCATTGCGCAAGAGCTTGATTTTTCCAAACTTCAGCCTTTTCAAGGTCATCTTTGTTCAAATACAACGAGGCGAGATGTGCCGAGAACTGCGGACTGTCAGGGCGCAGGGCCTGAGCCCTGATCAGCATAGGTTCAGCGTCTTCAAACCTGCGGGCCTTAAGATACACAAGCCCGGCGGTATTCAATGCCGAAGCGCTTTCACTGGCAGATTGCAGAAGCCGGGGCAGTATAGCTACCGCTTCATCAGGCCTGCCCATCGATGCAAGTAGCATAGCATAGTCATTCAATGCCGGGACATGGCTGGCCTGAACATCGAGCGCCCTCTGATAATAAGGGGCAAGCTCGGCCAGGTCGAGGCCGGAAAGTCGTAGACAGAGGGCCAGATGAAAGCAGACATCGGCATCTGGCGAGGCAACGAGGCCGAGATAACTTCTATAGTCTGCAACAGCGGCAGACCATTCGCCAAGCATGCGTGCCGAGTCGGCACGGGCAAGTACCATTACCGGATTTTCGGGAAAGATCTCGAGGGCGGTGCTGGCAACGTCGCCGGCTAAGCGCCACAAGCCGGCCTGAAAATAAGTGCCCACCAGGCCACGCCAGGCACCTTCATTTCGGCGATCAACGTTTATAGCCTGTACCAGCATCTTTTCGGCGGCCAGTGGATTTCTGGTGGCTTGATAGAAAGACGCAGCTGTTATCAGAATATCAGGATCAGCCTGGAATTTTTTCAACGCGTTCTGAATGTCGCGCAAGGCCTCGTTATGCCGACCAAGCTGTATAAGAGCTTGAATTCTGAAAATCACAGGAACCGATGAGCCTGGTACAGCCTGAGAAGCAGATGCGGCCACCGCAATAATTTCTTCGTGATTACCCAGCTTGGATGCCTGTTTTAAAGCAGAAAGCCATGGTTCATAGAGCTTTTTATGAAGCGGCTGAGTTGAAGTGGCATTTGCCAGCGGCGTTGAACCTGAAGCAGCCGGTTGCGCTGTGGAAGAAGCCACTACTGCAGGAGGCATCGCCCCGGCAACCAATGACCTGCCAGGCACCGACAAATGTCGGGCAAACCCTCTGAAAAGAGCGGCAAAAGTGAACCCCAGAAGAAAAAAAAGAACGAGAAGAAACAGAAACAGACCGCGCGAGACCTTGATACCTGGCCCCGGGCAATTATCCTGATCTTTTCGCAACAGTTCAAAAAACACGTAACCCTCCTCAGATTGACAACCTCTCTCTATTATTCTAAGGGTACTGGAAATTTTGTCAACGAAAGAGATGACCAGAAAAATAACGTTGCCATTTTCTGACTGATTCAAAGAGCCGTGAATAAATAGGTCGTTTGTGCTATTCTGATGAAAACAAATTACATGCAGGAGACCTGAGATGCTGAGCCTTAATGAATTTTTTGCCCGTCTGAGTGATTTCTGTTGCCCGGAACTTTTTGCGACTGAACTTGAAGGGTATGACCGCCTTGAAAACGTCTGGGACATACTTAAGCGCATTCAAAAAGGCTTTGTTGCTTCAAGGGTCCAACCCGGCATTCATGGCACAGTTGAAGAGGGTGCCTTCATCAGAGGCAATGACATTTACATTGGCAAGGGGTCGATTGTCGAAGCCGGAGCCATGGTTTGTGGCCCTGCCATCATCGGCGAAAATGTCGAGATTCGTCACGGGGCTTTTGTGCGCGGCCAGGTAATAATCGGAAATGGTGCTGTAGTTGGCCATTCAAGTGAAGTGGTCAGGTCTGTATTTCTTCCGGGGGCCAAAGCACCGCATTTCAATTACGTTGGCGACTCTATTCTCGGTACCCACGTAAACCTGGGGGCCGGCACCAAGCTCTCGAACCTGAAAAATGACGGCAGCAACGTCAGAACAAAAATTGGTGAGCATTACATAGATACCGGCATCAGAAAATTCGGTGCAATTCTTGGCGACAATTGCCAGATGGGCTGCAACTCTGTAGCCAACCCGGGTACAATATTGGAACCAGACTGCAAGGTTTACCCATGCACCAGCATACAGGGTCATTTCGAACGCGGCTCGATCATTAAATTGCGCCAAAACTTAGAGACTGCAGTGGTGAGTGCCATTTAACGGCCTTAATACTCGATGCCAGGTCTGGCCTGAACGCCTTTGTCGAAATAGTGCTTCTGTTTCACCATGCTGGTTATCAGGTCGGCCTGCTCGAGAATCTGCTCATCATCACAGCGACCGGTCAAAACCAGTTCAAGTTTTTCGGGTGTCTGTTCAATCAGCTTAAGAAGAGAACTTTTTTCAAGCATTCCGTATGTCATGGTGCTTAGCGCTTCGTCAAGAACCAGCAAATCAAGATTTTCTGATTTGATGAGTTTTTCGGCCAAAATTATGCCGCGTTCAGCCTCGGAGATATCCTGGTCAATTACTTCAAAGCGGAAACTCCCATCGGGTCTCATGCGCTCGTTGCCGGTGATATGGTATTCGATACCCAGACGGTCAAGAACGACCAGCTCATTGTGACGGTAGGTTTCGCTGCCCTTATCGAAGAAAATAACCCCGACCCTGCGACCGGCCCCGTAAGCCCTGATCATCAAACCGATGGCTGCGGTCGTTTTTCCTTTGCCATCACCGATGTATGCATGAATCATTCTCTACTCCCGTTAAAAAGTAATATCGAATTCTGTGCCAAAAAGAGGATCTTCATCGATCTTCTTAACCGGCTGGCTTGCAGGCTTAGAAGAGGTTTCAGCGACAGGTTTTACATCGGGCCAGTCTTCTATGGCGCTGCTCTTGTTAACCTGAGCCTGCGATGAGGTGCCCGAAGAACCGGAAACAGCAGTTGCCCTGGAACTGGCCACTTCTGTTTGTGCAGACTGGCCTGCGGGTTGAGAAACAACCTGAGGGCTTTGAACGACTGAAGATGCCGCCGGGGGTTCTTTTTCCGCCGGTTCTGGCGCATGAGCTATAAAACCTGGTTTTTCAGGGGGCTGTTCAAATCTGGCCACTTCAAATGGACGCTTTCGCTGACCGCTCATATCCCAGATTGTGAAGAACGGCTTCCAGGAAACTCTATGAGCACCATGAGTTACTTTGCGCATAATAAATATGTCGCCGCTGGTTACCCGCGGCAGCATTGTCGCCATAAAGGGATTGCGCCAGAACCCACCGGTATCTTTGCGTTCAAATTGCATAAGAGCGAAGTAGTTGCCCTCTTTATAGAGAAAGCGCTCGACACTTACGGGCACAAAATCAAACAATGAAGATCCCGGGCACCATACCAGCAGCATGAACCTGCTAAAATCAATGCCCGGTGCGGGCTCATCGGCGCCTGATTTCGCCCAGAAAAGGTTCAGATCGTGAATGTCACGAATAAGGAAAAAAGGGCGCTCTGCTTTAAATGTGCTGTTTCGGCCCTGCCATTCGTTATAAACCGGCAGTTCCTTGATCTGTGCATAACTTTGAGTTACCGAAGCTGCTACCAACAGCAGCGTGACGGTCATTACCCCCAGCAGAAAGCGCCCCAGTTTAAGCATTACCTGATCTCCAGACCTTCGCGACCGGGAATGATTTCAAGGCCGTTAAACAAGATGGTGGCTGCAAGAATTTCGTGCCAGGGTCTGTCACGCAACGAGCAGAACAAAGGCATAATAACAGGCTTTTGCCATTTTATAGCCACCCCGGTCGAAAAGGCTATTTTTTGCAGGGCCTGATCGAGGGGTTTACCATCGCTAATTATGGTGCCCTTCTCATTTAAAACCGGGAACCAGTCGGCCAGAGTCCTGCTGCGATATTTTTGAATGCGCTCCATCAGATGTTTCCAGCCGGTGCCATGAACATGCACCGGTGCGACAAAAATCAGCCCGCGACGGGGGTAGAATCTATGATGGGGGGTGACAACATGTTCCATCATACCTTCGAGTGAGCGGGTATGTTGCCTGACAGCATTCTGCGAACCGGTTGAATAATGACAGATGTAATCTTTGCGATGTGCGAGAGCCACCAGTCTGGTTAACTTCCAGATCTGCATCGGCAGGGTCCAGATTATGTCAGAGCGGTCTTTGCCCGGTAGACTTACCTCAGGCACCAGAACATGATAGTGCTTTGCTTCTGAACGATAGAGAACGACGCTATCGTGACGCACTGCCACCACTCTCAGGTCGGTGCCGATCATATAGCCTGCGGTCACCAGCATTTCATGCCCATTCCAGCTCAACCAGGCCGCGCCATCTTCACCAAAACTTACCAGACCATCGACTTTTATTTCGTCGGGGTTTTTGATCATCAAAGCCGAGGCTGTCATGGGTATAACAGCTGTCAGAGCAAGAAGCATGATTATCAGGCGAATCCGGAAAAACCGTTTCATGAAATGATTCCTTTCACTTTTAGAGCGATGAAAACAATTTAACATATCAAAGACAATTTATTATAGAATACCTGCTCAGGCAAGAGCCTGATTCTGGATAAATATCTTGAAAGTTCTTTTTGGTGTGGATATTAAGCGACCCGCACGGGTCCAATTGTCGTGAGGAAAAAAATGAAACTGACTCTTTTACTTGCTCTTATAACTGCCGGAACTGTTCTTTCGGTTGCTGCCATCGCAGAACCTGCATCTTCCCCCACCCCGCCGACGGCTCGTAAAGAGCCAAAGGTTACCGAGGTGCACGGCAAAAAACTTGTCGATCACTACGCCTGGCTACGCAACCGTGAAAGCCCGGAAGTGATGAACTATTTAAAAGCTGAAAACCTCTACACCTCTGAAGTAATGAAAGATACCGAAGAATTGCAGAATCAGCTTTTTGAAGAAATGAAGAGCCGCATAAAAGAAACGGATCTTTCTGTGCCCCAGCGTATCGACACTTACACCTATTACAGCCGCACTGAAGAAGGCAAGCAATACAAAATTCATTGTCGACGTGGCGTTGAAGAAGGCTCGCCAGAAGAAATCATTTTTGATGAGAACAAATTTGCCGAGGGCAAGCCATATTTTGCTGTCGGCGCGCTTAAAGTAAGCCCCGACCACAACATTCTGGCCTATTCAACCGACACCTCTGGGGCAGAGAAATTTGAACTCGGCTTTGTAAACCTGGTAACCGGAGAAACCTACCCGGACACAATAGCTTCAACCACTTACGGAGTTCAGTGGGCGGCCGATAATAAAACCGTTTTCTACACTCTCATGGATGACACAGGCCGCGCCTGCCTTATAAAAAGACATGTTCTCGGCAAAGCGGTTGAAGAAGACAAAAATGTCTACGAAGAAAAGGACGGCCAGTTCTGGACAGGCATCGGCAAAAGTCGCAACCGCAAATATCTACTTATTTCGTCAAGCAGTTCGACAACCTCAGAGGTAAGATATTTAGAGGCAACTGACCCGGAAGGCGAATTCAAGATTTTCAGAGCACGCGAAAAAGGCATCGAGTATGGTCTGGTCTGCCATAATGAGTATTTTTATATTTTGACCAATGAAAATGCAGTTAATTTCAAGATAATGCGCACCCGCACCGATTCAATCGCCACCCCAAGCTGGGAAGAATTCATTCCTGCCCGTGACAACGTTCTCATCGATGACCTCGACGAATTTGCCGACCATCTGGTCATCTCTGAGCGTGAGAATGGTCTGCAACAGATCAGGTATCATAATTGCAAAACGGGTGAGTTCAAGTTCATTCCTTTTCCTGAAGCTGTTTATAGCGTTTCTATTGACAGCAACCCTGAATTCAACACAACCCTGTTGCGCTATCACTATTTTTCACTGACCACACCAGAAACCGTCTACGACTTCGACATGGCGACCGAAAAGGCCGAGATGAAGAAACAGACCGAGGTGCTCGGCACTTTTAAGTCTGAAAACTATAAATCTGAGCGAATTTTTGCCAAGGCCGACGACGGAACCATGATACCTGTTTCTCTTGTTTACCGCAAAGACACACACGACAGCAAACCAAAAAATCTTTATCTGACGGCATATGGGTCGTATGGTTCATCTTTCGACCCATATTTTTCGTCAATTCGCCTGTCGCTTCTCGATCGTGGCTTTACCTATGCCATCGCCCACATCAGGGGTGGCCAGGAAATGGGCAGGCCCTGGTATAACGATGGCAAGCTTCTCAAGAAAAAGAATACCTTCAGCGATTTTATCGCCTGTGCCGAGCACCTCATAACTTCAGGCCATACGTCAAAGGAAAAGCTGGTTATCAATGGTGGCAGTGCCGGCGGGCTGTTGATGGGAGCGGTTGTCAACATGCGCCCCGATCTTTTTAAAGTGGTTGTGGCTGATGTTCCATTTGTTGATGTTATGAACACCATGCTTGACCCGAGTCTGCCGCTGGTAAGAGAAGAATATGAAGAATGGGGAAACCCGGAAGAAAAGGAATTTTTTGACTACATGCTCTCATATTCGCCCTATGACAATATCAGCGCCCAGAATTACCCCGACATGCTGGTAACCGGGGGATTGAATGATCCACGCGTTTCTTTCTGGGAACCGGCAAAGTTTGTTGCCAAACTGCGGGCCACAAAAACCGGGCAAAACATGCTGCTTCTCAAAACCAACCTAGACGCAGGTCATGGTGGAGCTTCCGGTCGTTATGATTTTATCAAAGAAATTGCCTTCGAATATGCATTTATCTTCAAAGTTCTCGGCCTGAAATTTTAAGGGGTCATAAAAAGCCCCCGGCGGTTTTTTTCCGCCGGGGGCCTTTTAATTAACGCAATTCAATATCAGGAATTTTCTGATGCAATTTTTTCTGACACTTCAAGCATTTCAGTAAGCATGGTCAGGTGAAAAATTCTGTAAACGCCAGGGCTGCAATTAATAACTCTGAGTTTCTGGCCAGACTTTTTTTTGTTAAAGAGATCTTGATAATAGGCAAAAATTGCCAGACCGGCGCTGGCCATAAATTCAACTTCATCGAGGTCAAAAACCAGCTCCATGGCGTTCTGGGCACTATTTTCCTCGAGAATTTTTTTGAGATTTTTAACAGTAAGCTGGTCAACTTCGCCTTTAAGTTTAACGATAATTTCGCCCGGTCGTTCATCAGAAAGCACGATTTCGAGAAGGTTATTGATCATTATTAAATTCCTGTTAGAGAGCCTGCGATTACCAGGCAAAAGCCGCCCAGGCCAGTATAAAAGTGAACGCTCGCCTTTTTATAATCGACAAAAAATGTGTAATAGATACTGTAGACAGGAAAAGCCAACAGTGCCACCGCTCCGAGAAGCACATCTTTCTTCAGGGCTTCGCCAATCATCCAGATGGAGCTCATCATCAGCAGTAGAGTGCCAGCAAGCACCAGCAGTGCGCCCATTGTCCGACCTCCAGATTATTATCAGATAAACTTTACCCTATTTTTCATAGATTGCCAATATTATTGAATTTTCGAAAAGCGAAGCCGCACCGGCAGGCGCATCAGGCCTTTGTGAACAAAGTCAGGCACTTTGCTATCATAACAGGGGTTGAGGTGGTTTAGTTTGCGGTCTTTTTGGGCTATAATGTTGTCAAGCAATTTGAAGGAGTCTTCAGCATGGCCGATAAGCCTGATCTTTTTTCGCGACTATTCAGAAAAACCCAGGACCACAAAAAAAGTCTCGAACAAAAAGACAAACAACCGGCATCACCAAGACCAGTCCCGGCAAATCCGGTCGAAAAACCGGTTCAGGAAAAGCCAGCCAAAATCAAGGCATCATTGAGTGGCAGCAAGCTCGAGCTTTATCAGACCTGCCCGAAAAAGTTTTATTTCACACATGTAAAACGTGTTCCCAGGCCTGCAGGTGCAAGCCCGCATTTAAGCTTTGACCAGGCTCTTCACAAATCAATGGCAGCTTATTATCGGGGCAAAAGGGCTGACGAGCCCTTTAAGCTCGACAGGTTGCTGAACCTTCTCAACGAAAACTGGGATTCTCGAGGCTTTGAAAGCCAGAATCAGGAAAACGAGTTTCGCAGCCAGGCTGAGAATGGTCTTCGAGCTTATTTTGATCGTTTCTGCCAGGGCCCTTCGCGGCATATTGAGGTCGACTATTTTTTTAAAGTCGATATTGCCGGAGGTGAATATACCGGCAAAATCGATCGGGTTGACCGCAACCCTGATGGCACTATCGAATTGATAGATTACAAATCCGGCAAGCCCCCTCTTGGCGGCCTTCAGGAACTGGAACAATCGCTTGCCGCCCAGATGCTTTTTCTGGCAACCGACATTATCTGGCCCGGAAAAGTTAAAAAGCTCACCTTCATCTATCTTAAAGATGCCAGCGTTCTCAGCCTGGTTCGCAATAACAACGAAATACTTCTGGCCAGAAAGCGCTACCTTGACATAGGTGAAGCTATTTATCAGGGCAGGTTTGAGCCAATACGCTCTTCAGCTTGTGCCTACTGTGAGTTTCAGG
>JAQUZA010000072.1 GCA_028691595.1 Candidatus Rifleibacteriota bacterium | reverse complement strand
AAATTAGAGCGCCCGGACTTTAACCACCACAAAGTCAGTTCCGCCAAGGCTCAAAGTGTCACCTGGCTTAATTGTCTGTTTGTCTTTGATCGTGCGTCCATTCAATCTGGTAGTATTGGTTTCGGTCAACGGGCACACGCTTATCACACCGTTGCTTACAGTGATTTCAACATGTTTGCGGCTGACTTCAGAAGCGGTGATGCAAATCTGGTTTTCTGAAAGTCGACCGACTCTTATCACGCTACCCTGGGCTTCATAAGCCTTACCAGCTCCTTCAATCGCAAACAAAAGCCTTTCTTTCGGGCCAATCAGACCAGCAGAAGGTTTGGCGTTTGCATCTTCTTTTTTGTGATCAATTCTCTTTTCAATGGCTTCATGGACCACCTGAACGGTTCTCGGGTCGTCAGCAACTTTCTGTGGTGCAGCAACAGCAGCCTGAGCATATGGTCTCGCTCTCTTTTCGGGGGCCGTTTCGCCTGCATCGACGGGTTTTTCGGTCTCAGGCTTTTTGATGTTCTGGTCTGGAACAGTTGGTTCAACTTTAGCGGGTTCGGTTGATTTTTCGACGGGTTTTTCGACGGGTTTTTCAACCGGCCCAACATCGGCAAGTCTGCCAGATAGAACCGGAACTTCAACTGCCTTGTTTTTGAGGGTCTTTTTGCCCCCTGAAGCAGCGGGGGCTTTTACCTCTACTGGTGGTTCTGAAACCTGTGCCGGCTTACCTTCACCAGCGGTTTCAGAAACAGGCTTCGTGCCTTCTGGCGCTTTAACCTGTGTCTCAGGGGGTATGCTTTCAGATTCTTCAGACTCTGACGAAAACCTGGCAAGCGCTCCCTGCAGGGGCGCTGGTTTGACGGCAGCATGCTTCAGGGTTTTCTTACCTACAGACTCAGCTGCGGGCTTTTCCGGGGCAGCGGTTGCAGTTTTTTCTGGCTTTTGCTGAGCAGGCGTTTCAGGTTCAGCGTCTGTTTTTTCAGCTTCGTCATCGGGGAAATATTGTTTTCGAGCCTTTTCAAGCTCTTCGTAATTCATAAACAACGACTTGGTCGACATCATTTCGGGTGCGCTTTTCTGATATTTCCAGATTTTGAAGCCTGCAAATGCCAGAATCAAGGCGGCAACGAGAATGATAAGTGAATTTCCACCAGTTGAATCGGCAACGGCAAACAAAACCGGGAATTCTTTAATTCCCTCTGAATCAATAAGTTTCAGAAGAGAACCGCTTGCAGTAAGTGGCAGAAACTTCAGATCATAACCAGCCGAAGCCCTTCCGGCATCGGGCCTGATCTCAATTTCAGAATCGCTTTTAATCTGAATCTCAGGTGTACCTTGAACGGCCCCGAGAAACTGAAGCTGTGTGGCATCAAAACGCAGCCCCAGCTGCGTTTCTGTCGGTAACGGCTGAAGGCTGACCACAAAAAGCTCGCCGGGGCTCACGGCAGATGGCATTTTAAGTTCAGCCGCCCGCAGCCCCTGAATTGTCAGCATCATCAAAACAATCAACAGTCCGGCATTAATGCTTTTTCGCATGCTTATAACCCTTTCTTCCAACCGGGAAACCATTGCATAAGTTCTTCGACACTGGCTTTATGAGGCCGGTGTCCACCAAATATCCTGCCAATAAAATTCCGTTTAACTCTCTTCTCTGCCTTCTTTTTGAGGGCCCTTGCGATCAATTCAGGTTTATCCCAGGTTCCACCAACCGAGAGGTCTACATATGGTACACCGGTCTTTTCATCCTGTATAGTGACTGTCCATTTTTTTAATTTTCGGCCGATATCGCTCTGCCGAAGACTCTGAGGGTTAATCATCAGTTTTGCATCGAGCTGCATTGCCTGGGGGTTAAATTCGCTGTTACCCAGCTCAAATCTAAGGTGCGGCCCGGCAAAAAGACCATCGGCAATGAGAAGCTTTCCTTTCAGCTCATCATCTTCTTCGGTGGTGACATAAAAATTCAACTGCCCGACCCTGAAATCAGGCTTTTCGATAAAATCGGCACCAGCTTTTGCAAGTGTCTGCGGATCTATAATTGGCAGAGATGGAACGTAAATATCCTTGAACCCCAGGTTAAAAACAGCATCCCTGGCACCATGTTCGTTCCATTCAGCTTTAAAAGTTCCGCCAAGGTAGCCCCTCAATGCTTCTGCGTTATTGATCTGCAGGCTCGAAAAGTCAATGCCCTCGACCAGACCATCGAGGCTCAGAATAAAAGGCCTGCCCGGCAAAAAGCGACCACTGGCTTTGTTCAATGCCAGCCGGCCACCAAGCAATTCAAGATCACATTTTTTTACCTCAGCAAGACCACTTTCAGGATTCAAATTAAGATGCAGAGTGTTTTTTCCAACGGGGACAGAAAAAACTCCCTGGCCGGAATTATATTGAATTTTCATCTCAGTGCTTTGGACATTTGCCTCAATTAATGGTCTGGCAAAGGTTCCGGATATTTCAAGACTTCCATCCAGCCAGCCCTCCTGGGGAAAACTGACCGCAGACAAAGCCATACCGCCTAGCATTGCGAGCAAATCGGCCGGGTAAACCTTGCCAAATTGCCCGGAGAGGCCTATTTTGCCTGATTTAAGGGGGTCTTCAAGCCAACCGCTGCTGACAACAAAATCGGATCGCCCGAAACTGCCTGCCAGATCACTGACTCCGATACGTGCAAATCCTGAATCACTACGACCTTCAAAAGAAAAATCTGCTTTAAGTTTTTTGACGCTGTCTTTCAATACGGGAATTTTTATAGAACCCTCGCTCAGACTTGCGCTTCCGCTGGCGATAATTTTCTGCGGCGTGCCACTCAGAGCAAACTTTCCTTGCACAATGCCACTTTCAACCGTAAAAACATCGCTGACAGCTTTTGGCAAAAGGCCTGAGGCAATAAAATCAAACAGTTTTTTCATTTCAAGACCGGAAAGCTCGGCAGTCAGCCCCTCAAGAACTGGTTTAAAACCCTTGCGCAGGTTTTCAAGTCGGGCCTTGCCCGAAATTTTAATAACAGAATCGAGAATTGAACCGGTAATCTGCTTCAGATCTACAGCAAACAAACGATCTCCGCGTTTGTCAAAATTCAATCTGCCGGTAATTTTTTTTGCCGCGATTACTGTTTTTGCCCTGCCTGTGCTAATTGGCATGTCGATATTCAGCAGGCCGACATCGACGTATCCCCGGCTTGAAGGCGAAGCAAACGGGCCATTGAGACTAGCTTCAGATTCGAACTTGCCAGACAGTGAGAAAGGCATCGTAAAACGCCCGATTCTTGAAATTTCTGCAGCCAGAGTTTCTATTTTCCCGCTTCTCACAGCCAGTTTAAAATTATCAAAGCTTTTCTCAGAAAGTTTAACAGTACCTGATGCATTGAGACCGGCCCCGAAAACCTCTGAATTTGCCTTTACGCCAAGAGTGGTTCCGGAAGAGGCGTTTAACCCGGAAATTACCAGCTCCGCATCGGTTTTTCCGAGATCAAAAGTCACGTCTTTGACTTTAATTGAAGCCTCGCCTGCCTTTAAGCCGGCGTGATAAACATTATCGAGCGTTTTTAACTGAACGTTGAATGGCAGTCTGGCACTCATACCACTCATGCTGACATTGAGAACCGGGAATTTAAGCCAACCATCAAGATTGGGACACGCCAGGGTTCCGGCAGCAAGCATGGCAAAATTGAACGAACCCGTAACACCCAGAGGATATTTTTTGAAAAAATCGCGTCCCTCAGGCTGGGTCTTTAAAGCCTCGATCAATCTGGCAAAGTTGCTTCCGCCACCGGTAAAACTTAAGTTATCGAGTTTTCGCGCCGCAACGTCAAGACGGGCTTTCAATTCAAGCGGAACTCCAAAAAATTCGAGGCTGGCATCGCCCTTTGCAAGACCGACTCCATTTAAAAAATCGCCGCCTTGCCATGAAATATCGGCCGAAACCTGGCAATGATCTGCCCACAATACCTTGCCGCGCCTGACAAAGTTGAGCTTATCAAACCCGGTTTCGAGCAAAACCCCTTTATCAGCGTCGACTTCAATGGTGGCAATATTTTTTCCGGTCAGCTCGATACTGTCAAAGTCTGGTCTGGCCTTGAGACCGATGCTTGACTGCAGACGCTCTGAGGTAATTGAAAAGTTTTTGTCGTCTTCGATCTTTGCTTGCGCACGCAGCGAAAAGTCTTTTACAAAAGGGCTCGAAGCTACTATAACCGCGCTGCCGGTGGCATCAAATCTCAGGTTATCAATATCAGCTGAAAAACCGTCGAGTCGAAGGCTGCCGGCATCGAGAAGCGCCTTGCCGCCCAAGGTTACGTAATCTTTTGCACTAATCCGACTGACGATTCGAGCCCCGTTCAAATCAATCTCGACAGCGCTTGTCTGCCAGTCATCGAGTGATGCAAACGCGGTAGAAATTGCCAGTGGCCCCAGTATATCTACACGTGCCAGATATTCCTGCATTTTTTTTACAAGTTCGGCAGGCAAAAGCTTCAATGGCAGAATGTCGGCGGCGCTGCCCGAAGCAATCAAACCGGCCACGAAGTTGAAGTCTGAATAACGAATTTCCTTGCCGACCAGCCGCCGATTAAAGCTTATTTCTGCCCTGCCAGAATTACGATCAACCCTTGCTGCAAACTGGTGAACACCCGGCTCGAGCCTTGTATAGCTGGCAGCGGCCGCCAGTTTTTCATTGGCCACAAGCGAGTCAAGACTGGCCGAAATCGCAGCCTCGTTGGCAAAATCGACGTAACCCTCATGAGAACTTGTTATGCTGGCAATATCAACAGAAAGGTTTTGCAAACTGGCGCGGCGGTCAAAGATATCGAGGTCGGCGGCAAGGTTTTTGACCACCGGAACAAAAGGAATGTTAACCGACATACTGGCCAGATTCAAACTTGCATGAGCATCGTAAAGAGGTTTTCCAGCGGCACACGAAACCTTCAAAAGCAATGAACCGCTCAAATCATTCTCAGTCGATAATAATCCAGAAGTCAGGTCTTTTAACTGGTCAATCTGAAGTATTCCGGTCAAACCACGAATTTTTTCAGGCAGACTGACACGCTCGCGTGCCCAAACCCACTCAAGATTAAGACGATCCCGCCTGCGTCCATCAAAAAGGTTGATTTTACGGCCAGCCTCGCCCAGGTTCTCTACAGCAAAGGTAAAACTCTGCCCGAGCGCATCGAAACCAACGGTAAAGTTGCCGTTGCTCTTCATCTTTGTCACCTGGAACATCAGCCAGTCTCGTTTATCGGCCAGGAAAATTTTGAGCAGATGCGAATTAAAAGCCTTTGAGGCGTGCTTTTTCAGCGAAAGATTTATGCCATTGATCTGAAATGTGCTTTTTGGAAGCCGCACCAGGCGCGCAACAAATTCGTCTTTTATAAGCTTATCAGGAGCTGGAACCAGAATAGAAAGATTTTTAACCTGAATATCTTCAAGATACTGGTCAGCAAGCACCTGCGCCTTTTCACGCTTTTGCCAGACTGTTTCTTCGTCTGCTTCGACGGCCGGCACAACAGCCTTAAGCAAATCGTCAGAAAAATCCCAGATGCCACGACTTTTTTCGTTGCGGGAAATCGTCAGAATCGGATTTTCAACGACCAGCTTCTGCAAAACAAGTCTGCCAAAAAGAATATCGAGCAGCGAATATTTCATCGAGACCCTTGGAACGGTTAACAGCGTGGCACTTGTCTTGAAATGGGGGTTCTGCACCAGAACATTATCGAGATTTACCCCATGAAGAAGATCACCTGAAATTGAACCCATCTGCAGAGTAAATCTGCCCCTGGTCAAATTTGGGATAATCCCCTGCTTGATGTGCCCTTCGATCAAATCAGAGTTCAGCCTGAAAAAATTAACAAAAAAAACCGAGGCCAGAATGAAAAAACAAAAAGCGGCAAACATCAAAAAGCGCCTCAACCACCTTCGCATCTTTCGACTGTGGCTGCCGCCTTCTTTATGCTGCTGGCGACGCTTCTCAAGTTCGATCGCCAGACTCTCAAGCCTCTTTGAATTCTTATCTTCCATAGGCCAAATTTTAACATATTCCACAAGAAAATCTATCAATTACTGGCGGAAGTTTTGACAACCCGGCTTTGCCTTTTAAATCTCAAAACCTGAGGCAACTATTTTTTACCGGGCAGAAGCCAACTCCCGGCTTGATTTTTGCACCCTATCTATCGTAAATTGTCGAGCATGTTCAAACCAGACCAGATTATAGGCAGACACTACAAGATTCTGGCACAGCTCGGTGCCGGAGGCATGGGGGCTGTTTACCGCGCGCTCGATGTTAACCTCGGGCGCGAAGTAGCGGTCAAATTTCTTCTGTCTGAAATCGCACGTGATGAAGAAGTTGTCAAACGCTTTCTCAACGAGGGTCGCGTCATCGCAACCATAAGTCATCCGGCAGTGATTTCAGTCTATGCCTCAGATGTTGAAGAAAGCTCTGGTGTCCCTTTTCTGGTCATGGAATTCGTCGATGGCAAAAACCTTGCCTGCCATAAACAGCACCTCGTCAATGAGCCAGTAGCGCTGTTAAGCCACTTCATTCAACTGCTCAGCGGCATTCATGCCTGCCATCAGAAGGGCATCGTTCATCGCGATCTCAAGCCTGAGAACGTGCTTATAAATAAAGAAGGTCAGCTGAAAATAGTTGACTTCGGCATTGCCAAATCAGCGACCAAACAGACAAGAACCGGCATTGCCATAGGCACACCCCATTACATGTCGCCTGAACAATGTCTTGGCAAGCAGGATATCACGGCAAAAACCGACGTTTATGCCGCCGGCATCATGCTTTACGAGATGCTCCTCGGGAAATTGCCCTTCAATCTTGACGGCCATGCCGATGATCCTGCCCTGGCCATAGCGCTGATGCATCTAAATGCCGCTCCTGATTTATCAGGGTTCGACGGCATTGACGAAGGGGCCAGTTTCAAGGCTTTGGTTGCCAGAATGCTTGCTAAAAAACCCGAAGAACGCCCTGAAATACCTGAAATACTAGAAAACCTCAAACAGATTCTCAACCGTAAGAGAAGCGCCCAGGGCGAAACCATACCATCGGTTGAAACTTCTGAATCCGATGAGCGCATCGGCGAAATTTATCAGATCGAGCGCGAAATAGGCAGCGGTGGTATGGGCAAGGTCTACCGCGCCCTCGACACTTCATTGAACAGAGTCGTGGCACTTAAAGTTCTGCACTCTGAAACCTCCAACGACCACTCTCTCGTTGAAAGGTTCATCAAAGAAGGGCAAACACTCGCAACCGTCGGTCACCGCAATGTCATGGGTATCTACGCCTCGGCCTGCGACCGCAAATCAAAAAGACCATTTCTGGTCATGGAATACATTGAAGGCAAGCCTCTTTCAAAGCTAAAAGAAGCCGTCCAGAAAGATTGCCGCCAATCGGTTCCGATAATGTTGCAGCTGGCCGAAGGCATTTCTGCCTGCCACGAAAAAGGCATCATTCACCGCGACCTTAAGCCGGCCAACATAATAATCACCCCCGAAGGCATCGTAAAAATTCTCGACTTCGGAATTGCCAAAACCCAGTCACATCTCACAAAAACAGGTATGACCGTTGGCACGCCCGAGTATATGTCTCCCGAGCAATGCACCGGCAGTCGAAACATTTCGGGCAAATCCGACATATATTCACTCGGCATCATCTTCTGGGAACTCATTTTTGGCTCAGTGCCCTATAAGGCAGAAGGTCCCCAGAACCCTGAGTTGTCTATCGCCCTCAAGCACATTGAAGGAACACTGCCTGCACAGGTTTCCATACCAGATGTTACCCTTGTGCCGATTATTGGCCTGGTCAGAAAAATGCTCGACAAAGATCCGGGAGCCCGGCCTGATACACCTGTAATCATTGATACGCTTGAAGCATACCTGATTGAACACGCCCCGGAAAGTGTTTCTCGCTCATCGACGGGTAGACGACCATCGACGAAATCAGGCATTTCTTCGCTGTCAGGTCTGGTACAAAATGCCGAAAAACAAAAATCAGGCCTGCGAAAGCTGGTTGGGCCGGCAATAGCATTAGCACTCATCGGGGGCGGATACGCCGCCTGGAAATACGGACTGACAGGTGGCAGCAGTCTGAAAGAACGTGAAATTGAAATCAATGAGCTGGTAAAAAAAGGCCAGTTTATCGAAGCCAGAAGACTGATCGATGACTTTACCCAGTCTCCCGAGGGTCGTGAACGCGCCCAACCCCTCAAAGTAAGCCTGAGTCAGGCTTTGCTCGCCAGCGCTGCCACAGCCGAAGAAAAACAGGATTACCATCTGGCCATAGATCTATGTGGCCAGGCCATCGCACTCGACCCGGGCAACCCCAGAGGTGCCCTTACCCTTGCCCGACTCCAACAGGAAAAGGAAAAATACGACCGGCAGAAAAACAAAATTGCGGCGTTGAGTCAGCGTGCCCTTGCTCTTCTCGAAATTATCGAACCCGCCTCAGGGCCCAAAGAGCTTTTCGAGATTATTAAAGAACTTGATAATACCGGTATGGCAAGCACCAGTGCCGAGATAGTTTCGACCTGGAAAACAAGCTTTATCAATCAGGGCGAAAAAACAATCAACGACAATCCGCAACGATCACTTGTCTATTTCAACGCCCTGCAACAATATTTTCCCGAAGACGAGTCCAATAATAAACTCATTGCCAGAGCTGCAAGTCAGACCAGACTTCTCGAAGAACAACTGACTCAGACAACCATGCTCAATACCCTGAAAACTGCTCTTGATGCCGCCATAGAAAGCTATGCCCCCGGCCAGAAACCTGACCTTATCTGCCAACAGATTCTCAAAGTCAATGAACTTGGCGACAAAGAGACTGCCGACCAGCTAAGCCAGAAACTTGCCGACAGAATTTCTCGCGAAGCCGACAGCTGGATACTCAACGACCCGCACAAAGCCATCGAGCTTTTCGCTCAGGCCCGCACAATCTGCCCGACAATCGTAGGCATAGAGACTAAAATCAAACTGGCAGAAGAAAGCCTTAAAACTCTTCAATCTGCCGAAGAACAGAAAATCGCCCGTGAAACTCTATCACAACAGGTTGCGGCTCAAGTTGCAGCACTTAACCCTCCAGAATCGGTCGACGCTGCCATGGCTGATTTAAACAAGCTCAATTCATTTTCAGGCGGAACCGAGCTTGCCGAGCAACATCGCGACACTCTCTACCAGAAATACTTCCGCTTCGTCTCGGATCAACTCGAAAAAGATCCTGCTGCAGCTCAAAAGGTAGTTAAAATATGCATGCAGATAAGGCCAGATGCTCAAGGCCTTTCTGAAGTGGCAAGTAAAATTGAGCAGCGTATCGCCGAAGAAGCCAGCAAAAAAGCTGCTCTGGCCGAAAAAGAGCAACTGCAAAAACACGAAAGGGCGAAAAGCGATATTTTTGCCGCGATCAAGAAGGCAAAATTGCCGGACGACATTAAAAAGATCCAGAATTCGATTGCCAGCCTCGAAAAAGATTTCTCTGACAGCGAAAACGCCAGAAAACTTGAACAGCACCTGCTCACCAGATGTCGCGACGAACTCAAAAAGCTAGAACAGTCCGCGCCAGAAAAAGCGATAGCCCTCATCGCAGGCCTTAAAAAGGCCCTGAATAATCAGACTGATTTTATTAAAGAACTGGTTGGCAGCGAAGCACAGATCGCCGAAAAAGCACGATTGGCAGCCGAAGAAAGAGCTAAGGCTGAAGCAGAAGCGCAGGCGCAGGCAAAAATAGAGGCAGAAGCAAGAGCAAAACTTGAAGCTGAAGCAAAGGCAAAAGCCGAAGCTGAGGCTGTTGCCATGGCAAAGGCAGAAGCCGAAAAAAAAGCTGCCGCCGAGGCTGAAGCACTTGCCAGGGCTGAAGCTGAAGCAAAAGCCAAACAGGAAGCAGAACTAAAAGCGAAAGCCGAAGCAGAGGCCCGTGCCAAAGCAGAAACCGAAGCAAAAGCGGCAAGAGAACTCACCGTCGGCCCCTCTGGTAGGTATAAAACCATTGCCGAGGCTTTAAAAGTCGCTAAAGATGGCGCAACTATCATTATTCAACCTGGTACTTATAACGAAGCCCTTAACATAAGCACTGGTGTCACCCTTGCAGGTGAATCGGCGACACAATGTACCATTACTTCAAGTCAGGGCCCGACCCTGGTTCCCGGCCCGACCTGCAAAATCATCGGGCTTACCATTCTCAATAAGTCTTCGGCCTCAACGCCAACGGTTAAAATTACCAGTGGCTCGCCGGTTATTACCAATTGCATCATTGCCAACTCTACGCCATCAAGTTCCCCCAACGTCGTTGCCGCAATCGAAATAAATGGTGGCGCGCCCTCGATCAGCAACAACCAGATTACTGGCTCTAAAGGAATGGGCATCACTGTTACCGGCGGCAACCCCTCGATAACCGGCAATACTATCAATGGTTGCTCGATCTACGGCATCTGGTTCAACGGAAATTCGAATGCCAAACTCGAGCAGAACAATATAAAAGGCAGCGGAAAATCAGGAATGGGAATCAAGGCTGGTGCCAACCCCTCAGTAACAGGCAACACTATTCAGGCTAACGGCGAGAATGGCATGCTTATCTATGCTGACGGCAGGGGTAACATCGACAACAACCGCTTTATTGACAACAAGATGGTCGGGGTTGAAGTCTGGGATGCCCAGCCACAGTCTATTTCAGGTAATACCTTCGAAAGAAACCGAAAAGATGCTATTTTTATACGTGGAGGCAAAGCTAAGGTGAGACTTGGTAAGAACGAGTTCACCGGCAATGGTGGTGAAAACGTAAAAAATTCAGGCGGGCAGATTATCCCGCACTGAAAAAAAATTTTAGAGGAGTATTTATGGCGAATATCAAAAAGTTGATTGGACTGCTTGTTTTAATAGCGCTTACCTTTGCGCAGGCGGGCATGGCCCAAAACCAGACTCAGACTATCACCCGCATGTTCAGCTATGATCCGCACCCTTCCACTGCAGATTTTTCTTCTCCGGTTTCCTTCAATGGTGAACTGCTCAAACATCAACTTGTTTTTCACGAAACCTGGAAGACCATTAAGGATACAGACTATCTTCAGACGATCAACTTCACCCTTCAGGCACTTAAAGGAACCGAGGTAGTTGCGAAGAGCTCTACCAAACCCTTTGATGTCAAAAAAATCTCAAAGGGG
Organism: Candidatus Rifleibacteriota bacterium; assembly: GCA_028691595.1. GTDB lineage: Bacteria > Muiribacteriota > Ozemobacteria > Ozemobacterales > Ozemobacteraceae > Rifleibacterium. The sequence continues at coordinate 10 of JAQUZA010000072.1, read as the reverse complement.
CAAAGTGTGG
>JAQUZA010000071.1 GCA_028691595.1 Candidatus Rifleibacteriota bacterium | reverse complement strand
CTGGTAGTAGATGCCGGCGATATTCTTCAGGGAACACCTGTCTACAGCATCTTCAAAGGTGAGGCCTGCTATAAAACCGCCAAAGCAAGCGGCTGCGAGGCTACCACCCTCGGGAACCATGAACTCGACAACGATCTTAACAATCTTTTAACCCAGCTTGCAGCATCAGACATGCGTTTGCTCTGCTGCAACGTGTTCTATCGCGATTCGCAAAAGCCTGTCTTTGCGCCATTTCACGTTTTCAAACGTGGTGGTCTCAGAATCGGGGTCATTGGCAGCATTGGCAACGAAGCCTGGGAAGACATCGACCGCAAGATCAGAGCACCCATGACCCAGAAAGATCAGACCACCGCTGTCAAAGAGACAGCACTGCGAATCAGACCGTATGTTGATCTTGTTGTGGTGCTATCACATGCCGGCATTGAATTTGACAAGCAGCTCGCCGCAGATGTCGCAGAAGTAGACGTGCTGATCGGCGGCCATACTCACGAAGAACTGCACACACCTTTACTGATCATGAACAAACCGGGGTCGGGCACTTATGATAACGGCCTTGGCGGCACAATCGTTGTTCAGGCCGGCGAATGGGGCCATTTTCTTGGTCGACTCGATGTAACGGTCGCTGATGACGGGCGTATTGCCACCTGGTCAGGCAAACTCGAGAAGGTTACTTCTGAGTTCGAGCACCTGGCCCCTGAAAATCTTGCCCAAATGGTCAAAGGTTATGATCAGCGCCTTGAAAAGATGATGAGCGAGGTTATCGGGCAGACGCCTGCAGATCTAAGCTTCCCAAAAGATCTGCGGAAAAAGAGCATGCTCCCCATGGGCACTTTCACCGCAGCCTGCATGCGTGATGCCGTCGGTTCAGACATCTGCATCATCAATTCTGGGGCTATCCGCTGTGACATAAAAGCCGGAAACATCACCCGGGGCCAGATCTTTGAAGCCCTGCCCTATGATAATTCTGTTGTGACCTTCACCATGACCGGCAAGGCTTTAAAAAACATGCTCGATATTGTGGCCAGCAAATTTGGTGACCCAGATGGTTACCAGCTTCACGGCCTGACTGGAGCCCTCAACTCACCTACCGGCAAAGCCGAAAACATTCTGGTCGGCGGCTCACCCATTGAAGATACCCGCCACTACCTGGTTTCAACTTCATCTTTCATGGCCAATGGAAACATCGCCGGTGACCTGCTGTTCGCCAGTATCGAAAAGGTTGAAGATTCAGGGATTCTGATGCGGGATGCCGCACAAAAATGGCTTGAAAAATTCAAAACAGTATCTGATCTTTCGGTTGCACCGGTAGAACTTCTGAAGAACTGAGTCAGCGATAAAACCAGAGCTGCGCCACAAAAACCAGACTCGAAGAAACAAGAACCGACAGCATTCCAAGACGTAAAAACGCTATCCGGCTCCATTCGCCGTGATAGCGTTTTCCTATTCCCCAGTAGATGGCATCGGAAACAGATATACCAAGCAGACAGGTAATAAAAGAAAGCGCAAAGTTGAGCTCAAGATCGAGAAGATGATTCATGGGCAGAAAAGCCAGAGAAAGGCTGATCGCCCTGACGGCAAAATTCCCGTCTCTGATGAAGCGTGGAATGACCCGCCGACGGCGGACTGAAGCCAGGTTGCCCTGGCGCTGCGACCATTTCCAGCGAATGCTTAAGATAGCAGCAAAACTGACAACATAAGGAACAAAAAACATATCAACGGGCAGGGCACGATTGATATGAATTATATTGGCACCGATAATCCAGCAGGCAGAAATGGCGAACATATAAAAAATCGGCCGTACGCGCAGAAGCTCATCCTGGCTGCCGGGCATCTCGAGAAACATATCGACCAGAGATATAAGAACCGTGCATATAAAAACAGGAATATACCATTCAGGGCCCAGAAGGCTCCAGGAGGCATAACCCATGAGTGCAACGCCGATTATACCTGAAGTGCCCAGACGACCCGAAATGTTGCCAAAAAGGTAGGTGCTCAAAAAGACTATGCCTATTGAAGAAAGCTGACCGATAATTTCTGGAATGGGCTTGGTCGTGATCTTCATTATGATGAAAAGGGTGCCGAAGGGAATGATAAGATTGTCGGCACCACCAAGCGAGATGGCCTCAAAACAGGTCACCAGCACGGCAATCAGCAGGGCCGACAGCACACATTCCATGCGCCCGACCGAAGTCAGCAGCAACAGACCAAGATGCACAATCAGAAAGGTTGACAACAAAAAGATGAATGAACCTTCAAGACTTTTTCGCTCTTCCTCGACGCTGTAGACTTTAAAACCATAAGTTACCCCGATAATGGCAGCCAGGGCATCTGAAACCGATAACACCATCACCGAAATCAGGTAAAAATCTGGCTTTTCAAAATAACTGGTAGCTGCAAAGGTGAGGTAGATAGCCACCGGGTGCAGAATGTCACCGCTCGATTTTCGCTTGATACCATGCACAGACTTCAGCAGACCCAGCTTGCGCGTGCCGGCCATCAGGGTTACAAAAGAGATGCAGAGAGCCAGGATTGTCCAGTGGGATTTAAAAACATAGGCAAAACACAGCGACACAATACCGCCGGTGAGATGCACAAATTTTCTGGTGGCTTCCTGGGAACAGGCATTAAAACCGCGCAGCATTTCGCCAATACCAACCAGCACCAGAAACAGGGCAGCGACAATTAGTGCCGATCCAATTTCTGCATCCCAGCTGATCATCTGTTACCGCCTGAACAAGAATTGCATTTTAACTGATTCTAATTGCGTAAACAGGCAAAAGCAAGCACCTTTTAAGACTGAGACACAAGAGAGCGATTTTCCCTTTCGCAAAAATTAGGTTTTCGCAGACCACAGGTCATTGTGTTATAATTTTGCCATGATTAACCTGAAGCAATTTTCTAAGATGCTTATCTTTGCATTATCACTGGCTCTTTCTACCAGTTGTTTTGCTGCGCCAACCCATGCTTCAGAAAATCTGAATGCACTGGTAATCAACTTTGCCCCACCCTTTCTGGCCGGGCAGAACCTGTCAGAGAACCTTTATTCGGCTCTGTTAACGACCATGCAGGAAAAGCCATCTGATCTGGCCGGCCGGGTTAATGCGGCCGGGGCAATCTGGTCTTTGAATCAGAACCTCAGCGGTGTACAGTTCGCGCTATATTTTCCCGGTGATAACCATGCAGCAATCGAGATCTGCCGGGCTCTCTTACGCAATCTGGCTACCAGAATACCAACTATTCGCACCTCAGGGCCAGGTAATAATTTTTTGCGCCACCTTCACAGCCTCTGCAAATACCCCGAAAAAGAAATAACCCCTGAATTTAAGCCGATTTCAGTATTTGCCTGCTGTAAGAACGCAAATACTGCCGAGATACTGGCAAGCGAAACCGCGCTCCTTGACGCGTTGTATACGCCCGATCAGTCGGCCCCTAACCCCGAAAATTTCGTTGTTCCAGGTTCGCCGGCCAGCGCTTACGAAATTTTTTCCTGGGCTGACTTTTCACTCGGATCTTTTCTTTCAGCCCGTTATCTCGGCGAAATGTTCATTAATGAGCTTGGCACCACGGCTTCAGCAAGTTATGAAATTCTGGTTTCACAATACGGGCTGTCGCTGGCCCTGCTGGTAAGCGGCAACGAAGAAGAACTGTTCATGGCCCGCGACAAGGTTAAAGCTTTTCTCAAGTCTGTTCATGGCAAAAAACTTACCGACAGCTGGTCAGGTTATGTCAATCGCGCTCTGCAGATTCTTGAAGATGACAACCGTGACTTCCGCAAAAAAAGCCTGTTTGACTCCTGGGTCAAACACTGGAATGGCGATTTTGCTACGTCGGCAGATCTTCCTGAATTCGTGGCTCCCGCTGTTCATTCAGAAGGGGTCAGTCACCCGGAGCACTGGCATCACGAATTCAGCTATTCAGAAAATGTTTACCCGAGATTTTGCGCCTGCAGCCTATCAGAAACCGCTGCAACTGCAGATATTGCCATTACTTTTTCGGCAGGCCAGACCTTGATAAAGGCTCTTGCCGAAAGTATCGAATCAGAATCCGCGTCACTGTTTCCACTTAATCAAGACCAGCAGACACCTACGCGGCTTGTTATCAGCTTTCATTGCCCGGTGGATAAAATCAGCGGCAATATTGCCAGAATAAGATCACGCCTGACCGCTGACCTTATCGAAAAGGGCATAGTTCAAGATTTTCAACGCGAAATCAGGGTCGGCATCTCGGCAACCTGCAAAATTCAACCTTACGAGTTGCGCGGCTATCTCCAGCAGGGCTGGCCAACGGTCGATGAATCCCATCGGTGGCGGCAACCGGATGCTGCCGGAATTTCTCAGGCCCTGATGTTCCCATCGACCGACAATGAAGCAGTTAAAAGAAGATGGGCGCTCGCAACTTCAACTGCTAAAGGCAAAGCTATCATTCTCTCTTATTTTGCGGCTCAAAATCTGATGCTGAAGAACTTTATCACTCACTGACAGCAACCATAAGCTCAATCCCGGCCAGAACCCATTTTTTTTGTAATCAGAAGGCAGAACCCTGCCGATAACTGACCTGAACTATATCAATGTTTTTAGTTCAGGAGATAATATGACGGTTCAACGCTCCGGTATAAGAGAACTTCAGATTGCCCGAGGCCTGATAACGCTTCGCTGGGCAAGTATTCCTTTGATTTTTGGTTTCAGCATTGTCAGTCTTCATGCCCTTGGCATGAGCTTCAAAATTGAACCAATATATATTCTCTGCTGTCTGCTCGCCCTGGTAAACGTCTTTTTCACTCTACATTTTTCTTTGCTTGGCAGGCAAATGAGCATAACCCACGGGATTGGCACGCTCAGACGACTGCTGATGCGAACAATTTCGCGGTTCTTTGCCAGTATCAGAACTGGTGGATTCCGCCAGATTTCGGGTATCCCCTGGGTGCTGGCAAAAATTGCGGCAATTTTTTACCTGATGCTGCTCGAAACACTTAAAGATCTTCCGTTCAACCCGTTTTCGCTGAAGAATGTCATGCACACTCAGATTGCCAGTGATCTGGCAGTGATTCTTATGCTGACAAGATACACAGGATCGGTCGAAAGCCCGCTGTTTTTTTTGAGCGCCATTCCAATTACCGTTGCGGGCGCAGTTATGGGCATGCAGACCGGCGCTGTCTACTCAGGGTTTGCTGTCGGAGCATGGTTTCTGACCGGTCTTATGGTTAAGCTTCAGCTGCTGCCACACATTAAATTCTACCCACCGGTATTTGGTGACCTCAGTCAGTGTTCAGGCTGGCTGTTCGCCAATTCTGCCGTTGTTGCAACCGGTCTGCTGGCAAATGCCTTTTTAGCCAACAAGCTGACATCGACCTTTAAAGAAAGAATCTTCTACCTCAATGACATGCTCTACAAGAGCAATTCACGGGCAATTGCCTCAAATTTTGCCGCTGAACAAAGTTTGCCAGCCTGGATGATCACCGATGCCGAGGGTAACATCGAAAAAGTAAAAGTTGATCGCAGTGATTTTTTCTCAGCTGAAATTGCCGGGAAAAATTTAATGAAATGCTACCCTGAGCTCGAACAATATGGCATCGGTTATGTCATTCAAGCAGTTTTGACCGGCGGCAGTCGCCGTGTTCTCGAAAAAATCAAAATCGTCTCTCAGGAAGGCACTGAGCACCTTTTTAATGCCAGAATTTCAAGCTTTCGCGATTGCGATGAAAAGCAAAAAATTCTTGCCATATTTGAGGAACGAACTGAAGAAATCTTTTTGAAAAATCGCGTTGAAAATCTTGGTCGTGAACTTGGTGAATTATCCACCAGCCTCGAGAAAACCACACTTGAAAGCCGTGAAAACCACCGGGCCCATGAAGAAATGCAGAAATGCGCCAATGAAAAGGCGATTGAAATCGAGCTGCTGAACCAGAAACTCAAATCATTAAAAGCAGAGAATTCAAATCAGAACAATCAGATTTCAGGGCTGATGACCGAAATGGCTACCCTGAAATCTTCAAATGATCAGATGAGCGCTGAACTTGACTATAAGCAGATGATTCTCGACGAAATTTCTGAATTAATGAATTCGTGCAGTGAAATTGAGGAGCTTACCAGCCTGATCGAAAAAAGGACCCGTGATCTCTTCAATCTTGACAACACCTGTCTGCATATATTTAAAACCAACGATAACGATCATCGACGCAGCGAAATGCTCGACATCCGCAAAGCATCACCAAGACTGCTCGACGTACCGCGCAACAATCCTGATCTGCTCGACCCCGCATTTAACGAAGGCAGGGCCGTAATCATCAATGCCCAGATCACCCCCGAGAAATCAGCATCGCTCGCCATTACCAATGGGCAGATGCAGCGTCTGGTTGCATACATCCCGGTGCGCCATCAGAGCAAAATTCTCGGCATGATGATGCTCGAAAAATACGGCCAGGAAGACAACCCCGAGCTATTGATCAGCATGCTCAGCTATTATTTAAAACACTCGGCTGCGGCAATACGCAGTGCCATAACCACTCGTGACGCATCGCTGAAAAATGAAAAGCTCCATCAGACGATCACCAGACTTTATACTCAGCTTGACAGCATCAAATCGATGATTTACAGCAAGCCTGAAGATGAAGAAAAACCCTTTTCAGGTATCCTCAACGAATTCAACCGGATGATGCCTGTTAAAGACGCGGTTCTGGTAAGAATTCATCAGGATGAGAGCACCGAAGTATTCTGCCGCCTCGACCGGTCGCGCCAGCTCGTTTTAAACGCTGCCGAACATGAATTCATGACCGTTTTAAAAACCAATCCACGCAACAAGATCACTCTCGATCTTGGCGAGAATGAGGGTGGCTGTATAGCATTTCCGTTGCTGCATCAGTCAAAGCTTCTTGGAGCCATTTTTGTATATTTTTCTCATGAAACCGGGCTGCCAGAAGAAGCTATTCTTGATTTCTGTATAAAAATGCTTCGTGACCAGTTTGCGCTCTATGTGATGAACGAAGAGCGTGAAATCTGGGAAAACTTCTACCGGGAAACCCTCACAGCCTGATATCGCTAACAACCGGGCCGGAGGCAATGTGCCTCCGGCCCGGTTTTATTTTCAGGAAGTGATGATCAGGTGCGATCCCGCTTGTGATAATGGGTATGAAGCAGGTCATGCGACAACTTGCCAAGGGGCTGGCCAAGAAACTCGCCGTAAATCTGTTTGATATCTTTATTTTCGTGTGATTTGCGCAGCTTTTTGCCTTCATCTTCTTTATAAATTGCGGCAATTCTGGCAAGACGAACTTCATTGGTCGTGATGCGCGGCTGGCCACCACCACCGATACAACCACCGGGGCAGGTCATGACTTCGACAAAGTGGTAATGTGCTTCACCGGCGCGAACCTTTTCCACAAGTTTACGGGCATTTCTAAGGGTATGAGCAACCGCGACACAGGCTGTTACCCCTTCGAGGAACTTAAAGTCTGGCAGAACATTTTCAAAGGTTATTTTTGCCTCTTTGATTCCTTCCAGGCCGGCAACCGGTGAAACATGAAGGTTTTTACAAGGCAGTTCCCGACCGGTGACCAGTTCATATACCGTTCTCAGAGCGGCTTCCATAACACCGCCCGTGTTGGCAAAAATGTCGGCGGCACCACTCGACAACCCGAGTGGTGAATCCATTTCGCTATCTTCGAGATGCTCAAAATCGATACCGGCCTGGCGGATCATTTTGCCAAGTTCGCGGGTTGTAAGCACCACATCTACATCTTGAACTCCGCTGGCATTCATTTCGCCACGTTGGGCTTCAAATTTTTTGGCGGTACAGGGCATTACCGAAACCATGAACAATTCTTCTGGTTTTTTGCCAAGCTTTTTGGCGTAGTAGGTCTTAACGACAGCACCCATCATCTGCTGCGGTGACTTACAGGTAGAAAGATGATCGAGCATATCAGGAAAGTAGTATTCCATGAACGATATCCAGCCGGGAGAGCAGCTTGTAAACATTGGCAGAGCCACTTCTTTTTTGTCGACCAGGGCCTTTTTTAGACGCGAAAGCAGTTCGCTGCCTTCTTCCATGATCGTCAGATCAGCTGAAAAGTTAGTATCAAACACGGCATCGAAACCAAGCTGGCGTAAGGCGGTTACCATTCTGCCGGTGACCAGCGTTCCCGGTTCCATGCCGAAACATTCGCCCAAAGCTGCCCTGATCGCAGGAGCTGTCTGAACCACAACTGTTTTTGCCGGGTCTTCAAGAGCTGCCCAGACCTCATCTATCTGTTCACGTTCAGAAATAGCCCCTACCGGGCACACTGCCGAACACTGACCGCATTGAACACAGGTTACTGAATCGAGTTGATGGGCAAAAGCCGGGCCAATAATCGTTTTATAACCGCGATACTGGGGCACAAGGGCTGAAACCTGCTGAATCTGGCTGCAGACAGTCACACAGCGGCGACAGGAAATACATTTTGAGCTGTCGCGCACGAGGGCCGGAGTGCTGAAATCGTTATGCCGTTCAGCTTTGGCACCTTTATACTTGATCGATCGAATACCCAGATCACGTGCAACCTGCTGTAATTCACAGTCATCGTTACGGTCGCAGGTCTGACAGTCACCATCGTGTTCAGAAAGCAGCAACTCGACAACAACCTTTCGCGCCGTTCTAACACGGTTATTGTTGGTAAAGACTTCCATGCCTTCAGATGCTGGCATGGCACATGATGCAACCAGATCCTTCTGGCCTTTTACTTCGACCAGGCAGACGCGGCAGGCACCGATAGCCTGAATATCTTTAAGAAAGCAGAGAGTTGGCACGCTTTTTCCAGCCTTTTTGCAGGCATCAAGGACAGAGGCACCGTTCTCTACCTGAACTTTTATATTATCTATAGTTAGATTAAGCATTATTGCTCCTTTGGTTAGCGGTTAATGGTGGAAGTGGATTTGCCAGAATATAACCATTTGCGGCAACTGCCGGTTTTAAATTACCTGTAAGGGCCGGCACATCGACGCGCTGCCCGATAGCTGCAATCAACTGATCACATGGAACCATGAAATCGCCATCTTTTCCGGCTACGGGGCGGCGGCGGCCTGTCTTGTCAAATGACCCGAGTGTCATTTTGCGGCAGCGTACCCCGGCAACATGACCATTCTCGACAATTATTTCTTCAGGAGCCGTGAGCAGCTTCAAAATTATCCCTTCAGCTTCGGCTTCTTCGATCTCTTCTTCATAGGCAGGCATTTGCTCGCGGGTTCGCCTGTAAAAAACCGAAACCGTCTCGGCACCCAGTCGCACTGCCGTTCTGGCTGCGTCTATGGCGGCATTGCCACCGCCGATGATTGCCACATGTTTGCCAACCTTCACAGAGCCACGAATATTGTATTCTCGAAGAAAATTTATGGCTTCTATGACACCCTGAGATTCTTCGCCTGCAAGGCCTATTTTAACACCTTCGGGAGCACCTGCTGCCAGAAAAACTGCTTCGTAACCCTGGTCTTTAAGTTGTTGCAAGGTGAAGTCTTTGCCAAGGACTTTGCCGCACTCAATATCTACGCCAAGGCCTTCAATCATGCGAATTTCGCGGGCAAGCATTTCGCGCGGCAGGCGATACTCTGGAATTGTCTGAACCATCATTCCGCCTGGTCGAGGGGCAGCTTCAAATATTTTTGGTTTGTAGCCAAGACGGGCAAGAAAATATGCGCACGACAGCCCGGCGGGGCCGGCACCAACAATTGCTATTTTGCGGGCGGCATTGCGTGCATTTTCGAGCACTTCAGGGATCTGGATCACCAGTTCCTGATCGACCATAAATCTTTTTACGCTACGAATGGCAACCGATGAATCGACGGTAGAGCGCCGGCACATGTGTTCGCATGGATGGAAGCAGATGCGGGCACAGGCAGCAGCAAACGGATTTCGTTCGCGATGATGCCTGAGAGCTTCTGCGTAACGTTTTTCGCCAACCAGCGACACAAACCCGGGGATATCGACTGAAGCAGGGCAACCACTCTGGCACGGTGCGCGAACCAGACCGGCGCAAACCCCGGCACGACATTTCTTTTCGCGAATATGCTCTTCGTATTCATGCCGGAAATGTCTTATCGTTGACAAAACCGGGTTAGGAGCAGTTTTTCCGAGGCCACAGAGAGCAGTCTGCTGAATTTGTGTGCCAAGGGCTATCAGGTCTTCAATATCCCCCTCTTTTCCTTTTCCATCGCAGATACGCTCAAGAATTTCCAGCAGACGTTTGGTGCCAACCCGGCAGGGCGTACATTTGCCGCATGATTCTTCCTGAACAAATTCGAGAAAGAAGCGGGCAACATCAACCATACAACTGTCTTCATCCATTACTATGAGCCCGCCTGAGCCCATAATTGCACCCAGTTCCTGGAGTGATTCGTAGTCAAGCGGAGTGTTAAGATGCCTTTGGGAATACACCCGCCTGATGGCCCGCCCAACTGGGCCGCTTTAAAAGGCTTGTTGTCCGTGATACCACCACCTATGTCATAAACGAGTTCCCCGAGAGAAATCCCGATTGGAACTTCAACCAGCCCGGTATTCTTAACTGCACCGGCCAGGGCAAAAACTTTCGTTCCCTTACTTTTTTCGGTCCCCAGTTTTGCATACCATTCAGCGCCTTTGCGAACTATGGCAGGTATATTGGCAAAAGTTTCGACATTATTGAGAATGGTAGGCTTGCCCCAGAGGCCTTTTACCGCTGGAAAAGGCGGGCGTGGCCTGGGTTCGCCACGATTTCCCTCGATCGAAGTCAGCAAAGCGGTTTCTTCGCCACAGACAAAAGCCCCTGAGCCTTTTCTGATTTCAAGATTAAAAGAAAAATCACAACCAAGAATTCTTTCGCCAAGCAATCCAGCCTCGAGCGCCTGGTCAATTGCTTTCTGCAACCGTTCAATCGCTATTGGGTATTCGGCTCGACAATACACGTAACCACGACTGGCTCCTATTGCGTAAGCAGCAATTGCCATACCTTCTATAATTGAATGTGGGTCACCTTCGAGCATGCTTCGATCCATGAATGCGCCCGGGTCGCCTTCATCAGCGTTGCAAACAACGTTCTTTGGAGTTTCAGGCGAAGCTGCAGTGAATTTCCATTTTAGGCCGGTTGGAAAACCGCCGCCACCACGACCTCTCAGCCCTGATGCAAGAACTGTTTCAATAACATCAGATGGCTTCAGAGCTGTAAT
>JAQUZA010000070.1 GCA_028691595.1 Candidatus Rifleibacteriota bacterium | reverse complement strand
GATAACGAAAGCGAATTTGGTGGCACCTGCCTGAACTGGGGATGCATTCCAACCAAAGCTCTTCTTGCTTCTGCCAGGCGTTTTAGCCAGATCAAGAACGCGGCTGAATTCGGATTAAGCTGTAACGATGCGAGTTTTGACTGGTCAAAAATTATCGAACGTAAACATCGTATCACCTCGCAACTGCGCCAGGGCATTGTTAAAATGCTCGAAAAAAATGGTGTTACCCTTTTTAAGGGCATGGGCCGGCTTTTTAAAGATCGAGTCGTCAAGGTTTCCGGGTATGAAGAACCCTTGCAGGGCAAAAAGATCTGCCTGGCTGTTGGGTCAGTACCTGCTGCACCCGGAGTTTTTCCATCTGACCGACGAATTTTCTGGACAAGCAACGAGGCTCTTCATGCCACAGAAATCCCTAAAAGCCTTCTGATAGTAGGTGGTGGGGTTATTGGCCTTGAACTTGGTCAGGTATTTGCCGAATTTGGTTCTAAGGTATGCATTGTTGAAATGATGCCTCAGATTCTGCCAGGGCTCGATACAGCCACAGCCAAACGTTTGTTGCCCGTATTTAAAAAATCAGGCATGGAAATCATGACCGGTAAAAAAGTTGATTCTCTCAGCGAAAAGAACGGTGGTGCTCTTGCCGTTATTGATGGTGCCGAGCGCGAGTTCGACAAGGTGCTGATCGCTGTTGGTCGCCGGGTCAACATGAGTTTTATGCACGAAACTGACGTTCAGATTGAAACTGAGCGTGGTTTGATCAAAACCGGTAATGATTTTCAGACCAGTGAGCCTGGAGTATTCGCAATCGGAGATGCTGTTAAAGGCCCGATGCTCGCCCATAAAGCCTCGTATGATGCAATGATTCTCGCCGCCCAATGGCAGGGGCAAAATGTTGTGGCCGATTATTCACTGGTGCCTTCGTGCGTATATACCCACCCTGAAATTGCCTGGGTCGGTCAAAACGAAGAAGCCCTTAAAGAAAAGGGTCTTGAATTCAAGGTTGGCCGCAGCCTGTTTTCTGCCAACGGCAAGGCCTTAACAGCCGGAGAAGGCGATGGTCAGATTAAAACATTGCTGGGTAATGACGGCAAACTTCTTGGGGCAGTTATCTGGGGGCCGGAAGCCAGCAATATTATCAATGAAGCGACCATGCTCTCGTTGTTTGCAATTGATAATCACGATTTTGCCCGGATGATCCACCCGCACCCGACTCTCTCTGAAGCTTTCATGGAATCGGTTGAAAATGCCACTGGTGAAGGGGTTCACGGCTGACAATGAAAAGCGCGGGTTTTATCAATCTTCCAGACTGGAAACACCGCCTGCAGGACATCTTGGCAGGCCTTGGACAGGATGCATTACTGAAGTTGCCTGTTCTGGGCCGTGAGAACGCCGAAAAACCATGGATGGCCCTGGATTCAGAAGACTTTTTTTCTGCCGTTCAAACCGGTATACATTTTACCGGCAGCAACAGTATAAAACGCCTGCCTGAAAACATTGTCACCACCGACACCGAATTAGCCATAAACAGGCTTCTTGAAGGCAAACACCGCCAGACCTTTTTCAGCGCTGCGATTGGCGGCACTTTTCCTTTTCAACGCCTTATATGTTCCCCATACGCGAGTGCTCAGCCCGAAAAAATAATAGTTCAAAACGATTCGGTTACCAGTTTTATTCTTTCACGCATGGAAAAGGAAGGTAAAACCCTCGAAGAGGCCGTTCATGAAGCCCAGTGGGAAAAACTGGTCGGCGGCAACCCCAGCCAGAATCTGCATGGGCTGGTTACCAGAAGTCGGCTGGTGCTGCAGATTGCCCAGATTTTCGGGCAGATGGTCAGGCCAGATCAGATAAAAACCTTAGGAATAAACGGTTTATCGGTTGATGATGTCAGAATTGCCTCAGAAATTGGTTACTCGATCAGATTGCTGGGAATAGCCCAGTTTCAGGCTGGTGTGATGCGGGTTCTTGTTGAGCCATGCATGATTCCATCGCGTTATCTGCTTGCTCAGGCTCGCGGCGGCTCAGAAATGATCTATGCCAGGGCTACCGATGGTCTGACCCAGGTTTATGCCTGCCCGGGCACTTCACCAGAAGTTCAGGTTCGCGGTCTGCTCTCTGATCTTTTTGAAGAATGTCGGTCAAATGCAGGAAACCTGGTGCCTGCCGAACGTCTTGAGAGTTTTTCAGATCATTTTTATCTGAGATTTAACATCGTTAACATTACTGATACTCTCGCTCAGTTATTGCAGACCTTTACCCGTAACGACATCGAGATTGAAAAAATCCATCAACCCGCCGTGGCCGTTTCACGGGAAACGGGTTGTACCGCTGGTTTTGCTCTTGTTCTTGTCACCAGCAGAGTCAGTCGTCAAATTCTCGAAAAGGCTCTTGATCAGATCAGCAGTCAGGTTAAACTGGCCAGTCTTAAATCCTGTTTTCGTTATATCAGGCAGGCTTGACCAGAATGTTTGCCAATGGTGATGTTCTGATACAGAAGTTTGGCGGTTCTTCAATGGGCTCGGTTGAGCGCATCAAAAGGGTCGCTGAACGGATAGCCGAAAAAGCCAGGCGTGGCCTGCGGCTTGTTGTTGTCGTTTCAGCCATGGGTGATACAACCGATGATCTAATTTCACTCATGAATAAAATGACTCCGCTGCCAGAACGTCGCGAGCTCGATCATATCATGGCAACCGGAGAAATGGTCAGCGCTTCGCTTGCTGCAGCGGCTTTAACTGATCTTGGCATCAGGGCCCGCTCTTTTAATGCTTACAATCTGCAACTTCTTTCAGAATTGCAGGGCGATGATTACAACATTGTAAAAATCGGCAGAGCGGCACAGCTCGCGGGGTTTCTTGAACCGGGAAGCGTTGCTGTAGTAGCCGGTTTTCAGGGTATCACTCAAGATGGTGATCTGACTACACTTGGGCGTGGTGGTTCTGACCTGACCGCCGTGGTTCTTGCCCGGGAACTGGGGCAAAAAGTCTGCGAGAAATATACCGATGAAGACGGCATTTATACCGCAGATCCAAGAGTAATTCCCGATGCCAGAAAAGTGTGGCATCTCAGCTATGATGAAATGCTTACCCTTGCCGGCTTTGGTAACGGTATTCTGCACCCGCGCGCCATTTCCAGTGCCCGTGACTGCCAGATAAGAATTCATGTCCGCTCAAGCTTTTCAACCGCTGAAGGAAGTGTCGTCGGCCCGGATGGCGATGATCAGATTGCCGTAAAAAGCATCACCTGTGATCAGAAATTTGTCTATGTGCGCATTCATGGTGTTGATCGCCCTGACGATCAATTTTTCAGCGAGCTCGCCGGTTTGCCCTTTAAACCTGCTGTGCAACAGTTTAAATCTTTCAATAATATGAAAGGCAGCTTGAGAATTGGTTTCAGACGTAGTGATGCGTTTGTGGCTATTCCCTTCTGCTGGGAACAGGCCGCTCGTATGAATGCTGAAGAAGTTGACTGCTTTGCCAACCTGACTACTCTGTCGCTGATTGGTTGTGGTCTGATTAACAACAGCGGGCTGGCCGCCACTTTTTCACGCACCCTTGGCGACCTCATACCGGTGGTTGAGCAGCACGAAAGTATCAGATTAAGCTACGCCTTCGAAAAAAACGACGTAAAAACAGCTATGGAAGCCTTGCATCGGGCGATAACCACCCAGCATGGCTCTGCAGCGTAAATTTTGTATTTTATTTTTCTGAGGCAGTCAGGCAATATAAAACCGGCAGAACCAGTATGGTAAAAATCGCAGCGATACTGATACCGCCGATTGCTGCCAGGCCGATACCGCTGCGAAGCTCACTGCCTGGTGAACCGTCGAGTGCCATTGGTAACATGCCGGCAACGGCGGCCAGAGTAATCATTGTAATTGCCCGCATTTCGTGACGCAAGGCTTCGAGCATTGCCTGTCTCGGTTTTTGACCTGCATCGAGGCCGATCTGAACCCGATCCATGATCAGAATGGCGTTGTTGACCACAATACCGATCAGCATTACCCCGCCCAGCAATACCATCATGGAAATTGATTCTCCGGTAAGGTAGAGAGCCCAGACGCAGCCGATCAAACCTAACGGAATGGTAACAAGGATGATCAACGGTCGTGAAAATGAGTTGAGAATGGCGGCCAGCAGCAGGTAGGTCAGAATAAAGGCTATCAGGCCAACTTCAATAAAGTCGGCAATGCCTTCTTTCATAACTTCAACTTTACCGGTATATTGCAGAGAATATCCGGCAGGCAGAGGCTTTTCTGCGGTGACCAGACTGAGAAGCTGTTGAGCGGCTTTTGCAAGTGGTACGCCAGCTGCCGGGCTGGCATAAAACATGTTCACCCTGCCCTTGTTTCTGCGGGTTATGAGAACCGGTGACTGCTGCTGTTCGACCTTGGCAAAGTTTTTTAAAATAACCGGATGCCCGGCAGGTCCGGGCATTTCAAGATGAGAAATCTGACTCAGACCTTCTTCTTCGCTTAGTTTAACGCGAATATCGTAAGTTCTGGCATCTTGTTTGAAAGAACCGGCTCTGGCACCTTCGATGCTGGTGCGAATGGCCATTCCCAGTTGAGTGGCCGGCACCCTGATATCACCAAGAACAGCTCGGTTTGGCATAATTCTCAGTTCATTTTTGCCGGTTCGTACCGAACTGTCGATTTCGCGCAGCCAGTCGGTTTGTCTGGCCCTGTTAACAAGATCAGAAGTGATGCTGTCGAGAACTTCAAACTCACTGCCTCTGATAACCAGCTTGATTTCTGCCCCGGCACCAGTTGAGTCGGGCAGGGTTGTACTGACCATTACATCGCCCAGAGCAGACAATTTGCCGGTTATGATGTTTCTCAGGGCATGAATGTCGAGAGGTCTGGCTGTTTTTTCGGCAAACTTGCAAAAAATCTGGGCCAGGTATACCCCTTCAGAAGTCTGCCCGACGTTGCCATCGATCTTGCCGACGGTGGTCAGGCGGTGAAGCAGATAGGGTGTATCCTGAAGCAGTCGCTCAGCCTCTTTTGTTTGTTGCACGGTGTTTTTGAGAGAGAATGATGCCGGAAACTCAAGCTTGACCACAATTTCTCCACGGTCTGTGACCGGCAGAAACGTAAAACCCACTGCTGGAACCAGGTATATTGCATGCAGCAGCAGCAGAACCGCAAGAATTACCACGCCGGCTGCGCGGTACCGGGTTTGAGTTAAATTTTCCACAAAGTGAACTATCAGACCGGTAAACCTCGTAAAATAATGGTTCCAGGCTAGCTCGAGTCGTTTAACGGGTGTGTGTTTATCATTGGCCGGCTTGATAATCAGAGCCGCAACTGCCGGAGTCAAAGTGAACGAAAGTATCAGCGAGATCAGGGTAATGCCGACCATCGTCAGAGCAAACGGAATAAAAAACTGGCCAATCTGCCCTTTCATCATGGTTACCGGAAACAGCACGACAATATTGGTGCCGGCGCTCGCGATTACTGCCGCAATAATTTCGCTCGAACCATCAATCGCCGCATCGACACTGTTCTTGCCTTTAGCTATTCCTGCCACGATATTCTCAAGAACAACGATCGAGTTGGTGACCAGAATACCGGTTGATAGACCAAGAGCCAGCAAAGTAACCGTATTGAGACTGTAACCTGTCAGATAGATAAAAAAGATACCGGCAATGACCGTAACAGGCATTGTTATCGCCACAGTCAGCGTTGATTTGATGTTATAAAGAAAGAAAAACATCAGAATGGCGGTTAGCAGAATTCCCTGCCAGATGTTGCTGACGGCATTGTCTGCCGAAGATTTGATGTAAGAACCCATATCTGATACCCATACAAGCTCTATACCACCCGGAAGACTCTGCTGCAGTGAGGTTATGCTGTTCTTCACCTGGTTAACCACTTCGACAGCGTTGGCATCTGCCTTTTTAATAATCTGAACGGCAATACAGTGGCGGCCGTCGATACTCGCAGACTGACGCAGTTCTTCGCCGGCCATGCTGATGGTGCTTACGTCTTTAAGATAGCAGCGCTGACCGTTGTGATTTGCTATTTCAAGGGTTTCAAGTTCTTTAAATTCACGAAAGTCGGCATCGAATTTAACGGTATATTCAAAACCCTCGTGTCTGATGCGTCCGGCCGGAATCATCTTGACTTCTTTGCGGATGGCGGCAGCAACGTCGAGGCTGGTTAAACCCCTGGCTGCAAGACGGTTACGGTCGAGCAGCACCTGCACTTCCATTTTAGCTCCGCCGGTCAGTTTAATTTCGGCAACGCCGGGCACGGTTGCCAGCTGATCTCTGAATTCATTGTCAGCGTAATCAAAAAGCTCTATCAGTGGCCGGTCTCCAGTTACTGCCAGGTTGATAATCGGCTGGGCATTGATATCAAATTTGATGACTTTTGGCTTTTCAACCCCATCAGGAAAATCACCGGCGATCATATCAAGACGGTCTCTTATGTCATTTGCCGCCTGATCGACATCAGTGCCGATATGAAACTCAAGAAATGTCTGGCAGGCGTTTTCCATGCATGAGGATGTCAGGCTTTTCAGGCCATCGATACTGCCGGCCGCATCTTCAATTCTTTTGGCGATATCAGTCTCTATTTCGCCGGGCGAAGCGCCGGGGTAAACAGTTACAACGGTAACAAACGGCATTTCTGTTTTTGGAAGTTCTTCGAGCGGGAGTTTGCGGTATGAGTTGATTCCAAGGCCGGTGATGGCGAGCATCAGGCAGAAAACCGCTACCCACCGCCTGACCGAAAAGCTGATGAAATTCATTTGTTTTCTGCCTCAACGATCTGAAGTTGAATTTCCTGGCCATTGTTGAGCAGGTGCTGACCTTTAACTATGACCAGATCACCCTCTTTGAGCGACTCTCCGGCAACTTCGCAAAAACCTTCATTGCTGAGGCCTGTTTTGACGCTGACCATGCGTGCTTTGCCATTATCGGCCACAAAAATAACCTGCCCCTGATCACGATTGAGCAAAGATGCTGCAGGTACGGCGAGACCCTGGTGTGTCGATAAAATCAGGGTTAATTCAGCCAGAGCCCCCGGAACAAGGCTTTTATCTGTGGCAGTGGTGGCGCATTTTATCTGAAAGGTTCGCAGTTCTGGTATTATTTCCGGGCTTTTATAGGTGACCGGGGTCGCAATCTGCCGTTCAGAACAAGATTTGATCAGGGCCTGACATTGGCCGGGAATGACCCGGTGATAGTATTCGGCGGGCAGATAAGCAGATACCTCTGTTTTTTGCGGGTCTTTGATCAGCAGAATGGGCTTGCCCGGTGCTGCCATTTCTCCGGGTTCCTGAAGTTTGGCCGAGACACGGCCGCTTATGGGCGCGAGAACAGTAGAATCAGCAAAGTCTTTTTCGGCTATTCCCAGGGCTAGTTGTGCCTTTTTGAGCTGCTCGCGGTCGAGTTCTATCAATGTCTGTGTGTGTTCGACGGTCGCTTCACTGACCTTGTATTTCAGCTGCGCTTTTTCAAAATTGTCCTGACTGGTTGAATTGTCTTCCCACATCAGTCGTGAGCGGTTAACATCCAGTTTTGATTTTTCCAGGTCAGCCTTCGCCTGTTTTAATCTGGCTTCTTTTTCTTTCAGCGAGAGTCTGGAAATCTCGAGTTCCTGGCGGCGAATATTGACATTCATTTCAAGTTTAACGGGGTCGATGACAAACAGTCTGGTTTTATCGGCTTCAACAGCATCACCTTCGTTCACAAAAATGGCTTCGATGGGGCCGGGAATTCTTGGCGATACCCTTGCAATGCTTGAAGATTCTACGTTTCCTTGAACCTTCAACTGTTCAGAGAATTCCCTTTGTGAAATTTTAACGGCACTGACGGCCAGCCCCTGTGCGCTGACAATTGAGATCGAATTAACGACCAGAAGAATAGACAGCACGGCAGCTTTTGTGTAAGCGTTTCTGGGACTGATTTTATTGTTGTTTGTCATTTTCGTTGCCATAACCTGACCTCTTTTTTTGCTTTTAACGTTTTAGGGCTTTGTTCAAGGTGTTTTTAATCTTTTGCCTGCCTGTTGCGGCTGAATTGTCGGGTGTATTACATGGCTCTGTGAGCCAGGCTGAAGACATTTCGACGATGTGCCGGGCAACTTTTTTGATTGTCGCCGCATCGAAAGAAGTTTTATTGCCGGCGAGCAGAATCATGTCGCGGCCAAACACATAAAAGAAAATCTGCCCAACAACTGAATAGGCCCATAGTCTGGCTCTGTCGGCCTTAAGGTCGGGCTTGAGGCGAATGGCCAACTTTTCAAGGTAATCGAAATCTGGTTTATAAAATTCAAGGCCGTTTTGCGCTTCGGTGAATGACATTTCAAACCCGGCTCTGACAATAAGCCTGCCATACCAGGTCGGGGCACGGTCGCTCAGCAAAAACTGACAACGCTCACTGATATAACTGACGAGTTCTCTTTTTGCTGCTGCTTTATCGCCTGCCGGCCCGGATGCTACCGGAGTCATGATTTTTTCAAGAACGAGTCTAAGAGCGCTTATCAACAGGTTTTGTTTGTTGCCGAAGTGATAATTGACGGCGGCAATATTTTGCTCGGTGGCATCGGCAATCATTTTGATACTGGTGCCTTTAAAACCGTGTTCGGCAAACAGCCTGCCGGCCGTTTCAAGAAGTTGATCACGTGTCGATATTTTTGCTGCAGTCATCAAGCACCGCCTTTCTGGTTTCAAATATTAATTTTAAATGATTATTTGAAAAATTGCAAACCGGCACTTGAGATTTCTTTTTAAGAACGATACAACCTTGGTGAGTGTCTGGCTGACGTAGTTTTTTGTTACAGAAAAAATTAGATTGCTTGCAAATCTGAATTTGGAGAGTATTATTCTCATCATCTGATATGGAACCCAGTTGTCCGAAAGAAAAATTTTTACGGCGGCGTAACCTGGCGGGTAAGTCGATCATTCTTGGTTGTCTTGCCGGGCTGGTTGCGGTATTGTTTCGCATCGGCCTCGATCGGGCCGAACAGATCAGATCGATTGTAATCGGAATGATGCGAAGCTATCACTCCTTTATTCCCTCGATGATTCTGGCCGTTTGTATGGCCGCTATTCTGATTGCTTTGAAGCGCTGGGCACCAGAAGCTTCCGGCAGCGGGATTCCTCATTTAAAAGGCGTTTTAAAAGAAGGTTTTGAATTCAGGGCAGTGCCGGTTCTGCTGGTTAAATTTTTTGGAGGTATTATCGGCATTGGTTCTGGTCTGGCGTTGGGTCGCGAAGGCCCGACAGTTCAGATGGGCAGCGCAGTTGGCGACATCTGCGCCCGTGTTTTCAAGTCATCGCCCCAGGAAAGATCTCTATTGTTGTGCGCCGGAGCCGGTGCAGGCCTGGCTTCTGCCTTCAATGCCCCACTGGCTGGTCTGCTTTTTATTCTCGAAGAACTGCAGCAGAAGCTGGATCGTTTCAGTCTGGTGGTTGCTTTTTCTGCCACAATTTCTGCCAGTCTGGTCTGTCGGCTGTTGCTGGGGCAGACACCTATTTACAGCCTCAAAATGATGGCATACCCTGATTTAAGGCTTGTTTTCTGGTGTCTGCTGTTTGGTATTTTCATCGGGTTTGTTGGTCTTGCTTTTAATCGACTGCTGGTCAAGTCTTTGCGGGTTTTTGGCCCGGTAAGAATGGCTCTGGGCATACTGCTTGGCATACTGTTCGGTTTTACCGGCTTTTATTACCCCGAATTGCTTGGCAGCGGCCATAGACTCACCGAGAACGTTTTTTCCGGCCGATTGCCGCTGAAGTTACTCGCGGTTTTTCTGCTGGCGAGGTTTATGCTGACCCTGCTCAGCTATAATACCGGTGCTCCGGGCGGCATTTTTGCGCCCATTCTCATGCTGGGCTCGATTTCGGGAGCGATTTTTCATCAACTTGTTAACTGGGTTGACCCGGGAAGCTTTGATCTCGTCATTTTTCTGGTTCTTGGCATGGGCGGCCTGTTTTCGGCCATTGTGCGCAGCCCGCTGACCGGCACTGTGCTGATCATGGAAATGACCAACGAATTCATGCTGCTGCTGCCGCTGATGATTGTCTCGATAATGGCATATGCTATACCTGAATTTGCCCATAACAAGCCAATTTATGATGAGCTGCTCGATCTTGATATTGAACGCCGAAACGAGTATGCCGCCCCGCTCACCGAAAAAGAGCTGGCAGAAGTAAGCTGAGGCTCAAAATGTACAGCAGCTTAAGTATCGATGATTTTTTTACAACATCGATCTGGCTGATGGGCTGAGCCGGCGCTTAAAATCGTTGTTTGTTTTTCAGGTTTCCATTAATCAGGAGCAATGAACAGCTAAAAATTTTTTTTGTCTGGCTGCCGCACAAAACTCTCAGTAATTATGGAATTAAAGAGAAAAACAAAGAATAATTGTGAAAAACCACCTATTTTGCTATAATTAAAGAAAATTCATAGCAAAACGCAATAATTCACCAATTTTATGTGAATTGTGCCCAAATAAAGGGATTAAAATGTATAGCCGGTCGCGCCTTAAAAAACTCCTGACGGTTGTTCCAGAGTTCACCAGTATTCTGGTGTCGTCTCCTGATCATGAAGTTGCCCGCGAGCGATTACTCGCCGAAACCAGACACATGATCGAAGAAAATGACGATGAACTTATGCTTGTCACTGGTTTGCAGTTTTCACTGCGCCTTAATTGTGCCCGTGCCTTCAGACAGTTTTTGAGTCGAAGATCGGCAAGAGTAAGCGGTTTTGACCTTGTTAAAGTTCTTTTTGATCTTGCTAATACGAACACTCAGACATTACCTGTCGATCTTTCGGATGCATTTCTTGAAGATCTTTACCACATTTTTGCCGGCATGATTGGCAAAGCCGGGGTCTATGAACCAATTATCAAGACGCGAAAAAAAGGCCGGGCGGCCGCACTTATACGCTCTCAGGCTCTTAACAAGCTTTGCGCTCTCTCAGACAAAACCATGTCACGTTACCGCTGTGGGCTTGAAGATAGTGTGGTTAAGGTCAGAGAAGGCAATCGCCAGCGCATTATGTCATACTTTAACTGCAGTGAGGCCGAGTTTGCTGATTATCGCTGGCAATTACAGCATATTATTCGCGATAGCGATACCCTGGGCAGGTTGATCGAGCTCACGGACTCTGAAAAAAAGGCCATCGATCTGGCCCGCAAAAGCGGTATTCCATTCGGAATCACACCATACTACGCATCTTTGTTCGATTACTCAGCCGGCAGCCCTTTTGACATGCCGGTGCGCACTCAG
>JAQUZA010000641.1 GCA_028691595.1 Candidatus Rifleibacteriota bacterium | reverse complement strand
AGACGGCGCAGTTTGCCTTCGGCAAATTCGCGCACTTTGCGAATTCTCTTATATTCAGCGGCAATAGAACTGAAGAACAGGTATGTCAGTTCAGGGTTATCGAGCTTGCTTTCGACCAGCGAACCGATTCTGAATATCAGATCAAAATTGTTCGAGTGGGGTTCGTAAGTATTGAGCAGCAGGTCGAGATAGCTGACCGTCTTAACATAATCGCCCTTTTTTTCGTAGAGATCGGCGATTTTTTTAAGAATCTCACGACTGCGTCGCACCGGCGGGTTCGACTTCAGAAAATCTTCATACTGGGTGATGGCGCGATCATAATCACGCAGGCTGTTTTCGAGCACCTTGCCGACGAAATAGGGCAGTTCATTGCCGCCACTGCGGGAATATGTCTTCAATCTTTCGAGTTCTTTGACGTTCAGTCGAGCCTCAACGTCTTTCTGCTGTGCGACAATAACCTCACGGTGCAGGGGGTTGAGCGACCTGAAGCTGATCAAAGCTTCAAGATAGTGATGTGCCATGCTGAGGTTATTGTTTTTGAGAGCGTGTTTGCTCAGCCAGTAAAAACCTGACCGGCTCAACATACTGCGCGGGTAACGGCTGACAAGGGCAAGATACCATCTGGCCGCTTCGGTTTCTTTTTTTTGTGCCGCATTGAGTCGTGCCAGGCGGAAAAGCACCATGTCTTTGCGACAACCGGGGTGATAGAGGCTGCGCAGAGCTTTTTCGTATTCAGATGCGGCTTTGCTGAGATTGCCGGCCTCTTCGTAGATTCTAGCGGCATAATAACGCATTTTGGCGACATCGGGGCGATTTTCGAGCTTGCTGATCGCGGTTTCAAGAAGCCCGAGAGCCTGAATGCGGTTTTTTCCTACCCGCCAGACCCTAAAGACTTCACGCATTCCCTTTTCGTGTTCGATTTCACTTTCTGAAAGAAGGACGCTCTGCCTGAAACGCTTGAGGCGGTTGATACGCCCGGCGAGTTCTTCGCGCATAAAGGGGTCGCGACTGGCGGCAAGACCGGACTCCCAGTATGCGAAGGCTTTGTCGCTGTCGCCATTTTCAGCCAGAGCGATTTCGCCGAGGTTAAGATAAACTTCGTCAAGGCGTTGCGAAGATGGAAACAGTCTGATGAAGCTTTCGTAATTTTCTGCGGCTCCGGCAAGGTCTTTGAGGTTCTCTTTGAGAAGCCTGGCGCGTTCAATGATTACCTCTTCACCCTGCTCGTCTTTTACGCCTTTTTTGAGCATATCGCCAAGTTCAGAGAGGGCTTTGATGGCCCTGGTATTATCGGCCCGGATACGGCTTTCCCGATAAAATTCCGAGCCCGGGTACACCAGGGTTATTTCGTAAAACAGGTCTTCTGAGCGATAGCGGGTATTTTCGGCCCCTTCGATCATGCGCGCCAGCCTGAACATGCGACCGGCAGTTTCGGGCTCTTCAGGGTATTGATCGATAAGGTTTTCGATATCTTCGATAGCCCCTCTTTTGCCCAGTTCTTCAACTTTCTTTTCGATAAAAAGGGTTGATTCAGGCAGTTCAAATGAGTCAGAAAAATCTCGCAGCAGAGCGGCGGCACCAGCATAGTCACGATCTTCTTCAGCCTTTTTTACCAGACGGGTGAGAGCCTTTAACCTGAATGTTTCTTCGCCTTCTGCTTCAAGAGCACGTCTGACATATGAAAAATCTTCGGTAAGCTTTTCGAGACGC
Source organism: Candidatus Rifleibacteriota bacterium (assembly GCA_028691595.1). Lineage (GTDB taxonomy): Bacteria > Muiribacteriota > Ozemobacteria > Ozemobacterales > Ozemobacteraceae > Rifleibacterium. Next base: position 791 of record JAQUZA010000641.1, on the reverse strand, counting down.
AGGCAGATTTCGGGGTGTTTAACCGATTTAAAGGCAAGAGAAGCTTCAAGGGTTTTGATTGCTTCAGATTTTTTGCCATCGGCAACCTGCAGTTTTGCCATCTGCACAGAGGCATCGACCCTCAGCTCATCAGCAAGATCAGCATCAGTGATCAGCTTGTCATAAAACCTGAAAGCATTCTTTTTATCATCTGCGAGGGCGTAAACGTCAGGAATTCTGCATCTGACCGTCACAGCGCGCTTTCCGGTCGGGAAAAACGACAGATATTCAAAATAGGATTTATTGGCATCAGCATAGGCTTCAGCGAAGTATTCCTGCATCTGGGCCAACTTGTAAAGCAGCTCAGACTGCCATTCGGCATAATTATGCCTCTGCAGCTGCCCGGCAGCTTCTTCGATAAATTTTTCTGAATCGCGAAAGCGGAAAAACCTGGTGGAAATATACTGGCGCAGAGCTCTCTGGCGAAGATCGGGTGCTACCTTCTCACGCATCAGAATTTCGACAAGAAACATGGCCATACGATCAGGGTCAGGGTTCTTTTTCTGATTTTCTTTGATAAACAGCCCGTATAATGCCTCGACTTCAAGTTCCGGCAGGTCATCTTCACCGAGTTTATCAGCATTCTTAACTTCGCGGGCGGCATCTGTAAGAGCGGTATCGGCGGCAACTTCAGTTTCAATTTCTGCATCAATTTCTTCGCCGGCCTTCTCTTTGATTTCGGCGGCTCTTTTTCGCAGCCACTGTTGCGAAGTCATCATTCCTTCAATATCAGTGAGTTTCTTTGCGATTTC
>JAQUZA010000640.1 GCA_028691595.1 Candidatus Rifleibacteriota bacterium | reverse complement strand
TTGAGCCCGGGCATCAGAACCGTATTGATTTTGAGCGGGTTCAAGCCCGCCTCTAAAGCTGCGTCAATACCGCGCAAAACATCAGCAAGATTACCGACGCGGGTAATTTTATGAAAATTTTCAGGGTCAAGAGAATCGAGGCTGACATTCACCCTTCTCAAACCAGCTTTTTTAAGGGGCACAGCAAATCGGTCGAGCAATGACCCGTTAGTGGTGAGAGTCAGATCGTTCAAACCGGGTATGGCAGCGAGTTCGCTGATAAAATCGACAATACCGGCTCTGACAAGTGGTTCACCACCTGTGACACGAACCTGCTCGATGCCTGTTTCAACGGCAGCACGGATAACGGCCACCATGTCTTCATAGCGCATTATCTGGTCATGTGTCTGCTTGCACACACCGTCTTCGGGCATGCAATAAATGCAGCGGTAGTTGCAACGGTCTGTTACTGAAACTCTGAGGTATTTAAACATGATGTAAGATGATTCAATACTACCGCTCGTAAAATTTCAAGTCAATTAAAAGAAGCTGTTAAATTTATTTCGAACTGCCGGAAAAATCGGTTAGAATTACGGGGATGGCAAAGGTCTGTAGAATTATAGAAACTGCCTGCCGCACGCGAATCAAACTTCATGACGGAGTCTTACGATGAAAAAGCTCAGCATTTTTCTGTTAACGGCTATGGTCTGCCTGATAGCGACCTCGCCCATTCTGGCCCAGGGCACGGTCATGCTTTTCAAAGGCAGCTGGGGAAAAGATGTAAACCAGCTTGGTATTCGACTGCCATCACCTGGTGTAATGCCGGTTGCCCCATATGCATGCATCGGGGGTTTCGATGTTGATGCCGGCGGCGGTTTCTGGTTCTCAGATTCAGTGAACAGCATGCTCAAGTGCTACAAAGACAAAACCTGGTCGTACATCATGCTCAATTTCGGTCGCCTGGGCGATCTTGCCTGTTACCGGCAGAAGATATATGTTTTGACCCGTGAACCTGATGGAATCGCAGTCGTTGACCCCGAAATGGGCAAAGTTGAACGCCAGGTAAAAATTGATTTTAAGAACCCCGGGCGCATCAAGATTGTTTCTGAACAGCTATTTTTAATTGAAGAGCCTGGTATCGGGTTATTGATCTGCAAAAATGGTCAGACAACCATGCACCCGGCAGTGGCTCTCGAAGCTGCAGCATCTGAAAACCGCATTTTCGGGGTTCAGTTCAATCTTGAGAACGATTCTCGCAGCATAATTGCCGCTGAGATTGCCGACGAGGTTCAGGAACCAGAAATGCTTGGTCTTTATGAGGCTGGCGAAGAAATTATCTACATAAAAACTGCGGGCACGGTTGGCAATAGACCTGTGCTTATGGTCAGCAAGCGCTCAAGCCCTGCCGTTCTTGATTTTATTAAGCTTGGAGACCAGGCCACCCCTGAAAAAACCGTTTCTTTACCTGTATTCGATGCCCCTTTTCTGCCCGCCAGCTGGAAGCTGTGCAGTGACGGCCGGTTTTACAGCTTTTCTGGTTCAGTTAGCGAAGGATTTAAGGTCTATCGCGCTGAAAATGCTCTTTGACCGTAGACGACCCCCTAATTTTTCATTAAAATACATACAAATAAAACACAACTGGAGCTGATTATGCGCAGAAAATACCTGTTGTTTGGCTTTCTGTTGGTAGCGGGTCTGAATGCGGTCCCGGGGGCTGTTCAGGCACAGAACGACCCGTTCGAGGTCGGTAGCGAAGCATCAGCTCAGGTTCAGGTGGCTGATGTTCAGGCAGAACAATTCGCGATCAATGCCGCCTGGGTCAATGTTCGCAAAGGCCCCGGCACTGGCAATTCGGTGCTGAAAACCCTGCCACGTGGCAGTGTCGGTACAAAAATCGGCGAAAAAAATGGCTGGTTCCAGATTGATTTTGGCAACGGCCTTACCGGCTGGGTACGTAATGATCTGGTCAGCAAAACTTCAGAAACTGGCACCTCGAACCCTTCAACGCCGACCGCCAACCGTCAGGCAGCTGCCAATGCCGCACAATTTTCGCGTTGGCAAAGGCACCTCGGCAAAGATCTCCTCGACTTTGACCGTTTCCCTTGGTACTGGAAGCTGAATCGTGCCAATAAAGCCTTCAAGAATGGCGATTATGCCGATGCCTACAAGCTTGCCCGTGAGGCAAGCGGCAATCCGCTTGAAGCTGCTTATATGCAGGCTCTGTGCCTTGATAAAATGGGGCAGCATGATTCGGCAGCCAAAATACTTGGCCTGCTCGAAAAACACCTGGAAGACATTGTTTTTGCCCGCAAAATTGAAGAAATTGCTCAGCCATACGTTGACGAACCGATCGTTTTTAAATTTGGCGGGTTTGACGATCTTAAGACCTATCAGAAGAAGAAGGCCTCAGGCAACGATCTGGGTCTTAATTCTTCCGAGTATTACGCAGATTATGTCGACATTAACACCTGGAAATGGCGCTCAAATGAAGCTTATAAAAAGTTTCAGAAGATTGGCGGCATCGACTG
>JAQUZA010000069.1 GCA_028691595.1 Candidatus Rifleibacteriota bacterium | reverse complement strand
CATCGATCATGGCTCTCGAGCTGAGGGCATTAACGAGAACGCCTTTGTCGATGAGCAGATAATCGCGTTCAGGTGAGCCTTCGTCATCGAAGCCGAATGAGCCGGGCGAGTTTTCGATACCGCCGAAAGCGCTGACCGAAAGTTTTTCGCTGCCGTATTTAAGCTTGCCGAAAGAATCGAGATTCACAAAAGAGCCGCCGGCGTAAGAAAGTTCATAGCCGAGAATGCGATCAAGTTCAAGGGGATGCCCGATGGTTTCGTGCACCTGCAAAAAGCCCTGACCCGGCAGCAGAATAACTGATCTGCGACCGTATTCGAGGGGATCAGCTTTGATCAGCTCGGCAAGTTCGGTTTTGATGCGCTCAGCGTGGCCGCCAAACAGGGCCGGGTCGGTAAGCATTTCATAGCCACGGGTGCCTTTGCCGGTGGTGTGCAGTTCCTGACTGCGGCGCTGCATCTGCCCGTCACTGTCGAGGGCCATGATCATCATTTTGCCAAACACATTGCTGAGGTGGCGTTCAACTTCAGTGCCTTCGCTGTTGAAAAAGTAAATATTCTTCTTCTGAAACTCTGCGTAGACATAGCGTTTGATGATCCAGTCTTCTTTAAGGCGTGCATCGATGGAACCGAGAAAATCGAGTTTTTCTTTGAGGCTGACTGAAAATGGATCTTGTTTAACAGGCGAGGAAAAAACGCCATGGTGTGCCGGCTTTTTTCCCATTTTGAGGGGCACGCGCACCAGACCGGCTGCGGTCTTTGCATTTTTCAAAGCCTGATCAAAGCAGGCATCTAGCTCTTTAACGTTGCTGGTAGCGGCAAAGCCCCAGGCACCACCATAAAGAACCCTTACCCCAAGCCCGCTTTCAAAAGTTGTATCATTGGCTTCGAGGTTGCCATCGTAGAGAAGCAAGGTCTCGGAGTCATCGTGGGTGTAGAAGCGTGCGTCGCTGTATTCGGCACCCTGCTTCGAAACACGTTCAATGTTTTGCAGAATCTGCTTTTTGATATCGCCAGAAAGACTCATTCACTACCACCTTTCCTGATTTGATCTCTTTTAACCGCTATATTCTACAATATTTGCGTGTACAGTAAAACAAAAAAGTGAGAAAATTCACGATCCAGACTGGTTTGAATTAAAAAATTGATCAGAAGTCAATTTTCATAAGGGTGACATCGGCATCATGGTAAACCAGTTTTTCGATGGTTTCCCAGCCCATGTGTTTGTAGAAGTGCTCGCGGTCGGGAGTATAGAGATAAAGCGTTTTTATACCAGCCTCCCGGGCGTGCTGCATGACCTTTTGCACCACGGTGCGGCCGACGTTCTGGCGGCGGGTTTGAGGGTCAACGAAAACGCTGGCCAGCCAGGGGGTCAATTCAGGTCTTTCGGGCATATCTGAAACGATGATCGAGGCCGAACCGACGATTTGACCGTCAATTTCGGCGACATAGGTAGCCGGAATCGTTTTTCCTTCAAAATGTTCCTGCATTCTTTCAAGGCGAGCTTCAAGAGTACGGCCGGGGTTGAGGTAACCCCACTCGTTATGGTGCCAGGTGCAGATTTTTTTCAGGCAGTCGGGGCGCTCGATCAAGTTCAAAATTTTCATAAATACTCCTTGGCTTGTTTATTCTGGCAAGGATACCGCATGACAGGCAATTTCTAAATTAATTTTATCACCCACCAGAGTATTTTTTTGCAAACGCACAATTTTTATTATAGCTATTGACTTTTTTGCTGTGCTGCAGCAAAATAGAAGAATACAATTGCAGAGGAGCAGTACCGCGTTATGGATTGGACATCACTATTTGCGAGCCTTGATCTGAATAATATGATTCCAGATTGTTACGAAAAATGGAAACCCTTCGTAAAAGGTGGCCTGGCCTGGTTTCTTGGTCGTCTGAGCGAGGAACGTCAGAAAGAGATACTCGCAGATCAGCTTGGCCTCGGGCCATTTGCCAGTTCAACCGACCGTCTTGAAACGGTTTTGCGTCGCTGCCCCACCCTGCATAAGCTTGGCCAGATTCTGGCCCGCGACAAGCGTCTTTCGCCTGAATTACGCACGAGTCTGCAGCGACTTGAATCTCTGCCGCCGCGCATGACAGTCGAGGCAATCAAAGCTGTTCTGCAACGCGAAAACATCAAACTTGACGGCATACAACTCGGAGAAAAACCTTTGGCAGAAGCGAGTGTTGCCGTGGTCATGCCCTTCGTTTTCGTTGATGCTGCAGGGCGGCAAACCGAAGGTGTATTTAAAATAGTCAGGCCAGAGGCCGAAAAGGCACTCGAAAAAGAGCTTGAACTCTGGCCCGACCTGGGCAGAGCCCTTGAAGAAATCTGCATCGAGTTGAATCTACCGGTGCTTGAATTTGCCGGGCCACTGGCAGAGGCGGCACTCCTGGTGGCAGATGAAGTCAGGCTTGACCGCGAGCAGATTCATATCAGACGGGCTGCCGAACTCTATCGAAATATACCTGAAATCGCGCTTCCTGAACTGCTTCCCTGGTGCACCTCACGGGTTACGGCCATGACGAGAATAAAAGGCAAACCCCTGGCTGAGGCGCTCGCTCAACCCTCTTTCGACCGTCATGAAAGGCGCAGAATAGTAGAAAAGCTTGTTGACGGGCTAATTGCCCGGCCATTCTGGATGTCGGAAACCTGGGCTATTTTTCATGGCGACCCGCACGGTGGCAACATTTTTTTTGATGATCAGGGCCGCATTGTGCCTCTCGACTGGAGTCTTGCCGTTGAGTTGCCCAAAAACGACCGGGTTGCGATTCTGCAATTGCTGATGGGCGGGCTGCGCATGGATGAAAAGGCAATCGCTCAGGCTCTTTCTCAGCTTGGGCTCTCATCAGATGACGGCAAACTGGCAAAAACCGCGACCTGGGCGGTCGGCCATATCCGTAAGGGAAACTTTCCCGGATTTGACTGGTGTCTGGCGGTTCTCGACAACGCAGTTGAGTTTGGTGGGCTAAGATTAAGAGCTGAACTGGCGCTGTTCCGCAAGGCTTTGTTCGCCCTGCTGGCCCTGGTCGAAGACATTGCCCCCAATGCCAGTTCAGATGCCGTGGTGGTTGGGGCCGGCCTCAGTCGACTGGCGAGTGAATGGCCATCAAGGGCTTTTTCGAACCCTTTCACAAGAGACTGGGGCACCCACGTTTCGACGGCAGACCTCAGCACCCTGTTTGCCGACATGCCCCTTTCGGCAACACGCTTCTGGTTTGGCTGCTGGTCAGATTTCCTTGAAAAAGCAACTCCCGGCACTGGCAGTACCGGGAGTTATCAAAGTCAGAGATAAATCAGTCGATTCTTGGCTTTGGAATACTCTTAACAACGCCCTTTGGCAGCTTGTATTTGGTAGTTGCAGGGGTTTTTATGATACGGTCTTCGACCAGAGGGCAGACTGTCTGCAGCTCACGCAGGTATTTCATGAACTTGTCAGCGGTCATATAACCGGTTGACTCGGTTTTGGTGGCTTCGGTGAAGCCTGCGAGGCCGTTACCGCCGGCAGCGAGAAAATCGATGGTAGTAACGGTATATTCTTTTTTGTCGCTGATTGGCGCACCATTCAACAAAATTCTGGGCTTATTGCCTGAATAATCGACCTGCATGCCTTCTGATACCTGAAGAAAGCCGCCAAAACCACCAGAAGTAGCCGAAAAGCTCGCCACTTCAGCAAAAACCTTTTTAAGAGAAGCACCGCTCATGGTCAGGCGCATCAGGTAGTTATCGAAAGGCAGCACGTTGAGCACATCGCCGACGGTAATGGTACCGGTGGCAATTGAACTTCTGATGCCACCACCATTAACCAGGGCGATATCAGCGGGAACCATATCCTTGAAACAGTCGGCAAGAAGGTTGCCAAGATTGGTTTCGATATTGCGTACTTCGTTGCGGTCGCCATTCAAAAACACTTTTGTCTCGGCAACCGGGGCGACTACCTTTTCCTGAATCTGCAGCCAGAGCTTGTTAACTCTTTCGGAAATGGGCTGATCCTGGGGAAGTGCCGGGTCCATGGGTATCAGGCCGGCGGCGGTCACTTCAACGGGCCTGGCAGAATTGCGATAGAAGGTTACATCGTAACGGGTGACGAACTGCCCCCACTCACCCGGCTGCGACATAAAGCGATGGCCGCGTGCACCGGTAACGACTGCGGGAGGATTGATGGCCAGATGGGTATGACCGCCGAGTATGCCGTCGAGCTCCGGGAATTCTTCAAAAAGCTGGAGTTCTCTATCCCAGCCGAGGTGGGAGAGCAGAAGAATCATGTCGGGGTTTGCCTGCCTGATCTCGGGCAGGTATTTGTGCAGGGTTGCAGCAGCATCGAGAACGGTAAAATCATTTACAAAAACAGGTTGAACGATGGTTTTGAGTTCTTCTGGAACCATGCCGATAATGGCAACCCTGATTTTATTGCCTTCGGGGCCAACTTCGCTGATGGTATAAGGCTTGATGCGGCACTGAAGGGCCGGGATCTTTTTAAACTGAATATTGGCGGCGAGAATAGGAAATTTTGCATAAGTCAGCGCTTCTGCAAGGGCTTCCTGGCCGTTATCAAACTCGTGATTGCCAAGAGTCATAGCCGCATAACCGGTCTGATTCATAAATTCAATATCAGGTATGCCCTGAAAGAATCTGTAAAAGAAAGTGCCCTGGAAGATATCACCAGAAGAAAGCATCAGAACGTCTTTGCCGCTCTTAGCAATCGAATCGCGGTAATTTTTTATGCGCGCATAACCGCCCACAGTCTTGCCATCGGCATTGTCAAACTGCATGAGATGGGCGTGAATATCTGAGGTATGAAGAATAGAAAACTTAACAGCCTCAAAAGGCTCGGGTGAAAAAGCCGCAAGATAAACCGGAAGGAGAACCACCAACAGCAGAGACTTGAATAAATGCTTTATCATTTGTGCACGCGCTTTCCTTATTAAAGGTTTTTGAGAATTGTACCCATAATAGGCTCAACCCGCAATACCCTTTTAAAAATTTATATTGGCCCGTGCATTATTTTAAATTCAACCAGGTTATGGTCAGTTGCAAAACCGTTGCAAACGAGACCCAGGCCAGATAAGGAAAATTAACCACAGCAACCCAGAGAATGCGTGGCCAGATCGCGACGATGCTCCAGATAAGGGTGCCCAGAACAAGCACCACATCGATGGCTGCCAGCAGGTTGTTGCGCAGACCAAACTGCAGCGGGGTGAAGGCAAAATTAAAAACCAGATTGAGCACAAAGGGCAAAACGATCTTCTTCGGTATTGTTCCTTTGTAGGCGCGATAAAAAACCGTCCCGAATGAAGCTGCCATGATCAGGTAAAGAACTGTCCAGACGGGGCCAAAGACCCAGCCCGGGGGTGCCCATTGTGGTTTAATGAGCTGTGAATACCATTGAAAACTTTGATTTGCCATATTATACCTCTCTTATGCGGTTAAGCCAGAAATTATAATCTCTTAACCGAGTTTTTCAGGCTGGCTTCCTTATACGGCATTATGCGATCAGCTGCGGCAGTTGAAGCGTTTAAGCTGCTGCTGCAGTTCGTCGGCCTGCGCAGAAAGATCGCTTGAGGCGGCGGCTGTTTCTTCAGCGTTGCTGGCGTTGCTCTGGGTAATTGAGTCAATCTGTTCGAGCCCTGAAACAATAAGAGCAATCGAGTTTGCCTGTTCTGCAGAAGCGGTCGAAATTTCGGCACTGAGATCGACCATTTTGATTGCTGATTTTACGATTTCTTTAAGTGATTCATCAGTCTTTGTGGCGATCTGGGCACCATTTTCGATTTTGTTACCGGTATTGCCGATCAGGTCTGCAGTTTCGCGTGCTGCTTTGGCACTTCGCCCGGCCAGGTTACGAACTTCATCAGCGACCACCGCGAACCCTTTTCCGTGTCGGCCGGCTCGGGCGGCTTCAACAGCGGCATTAAGAGCGAGCAGATTTGTCTGAAAAGCAATATCATCGATTACTTTTATAATTTTTACGATACTCTTGCTTGAAGTTTGAATGTCGGCGATGGAAGCAACAAGGTCGGCCATGTTTTTGTTGCCAAGTTCGGCCGCATTGCGGGCATCTTCTGCCAGATTATTGGCAAGATTGGCGTTTTCGGCGGTTGTTTTGGTTTTTGATTCGATGTCAACAATTGAACTCGATATTTCTTCAAGTGAAGAAGCTGTTTTGATAGCCCCTTCTGATAAAGACTGACTTGCATCTGCCATTTGTTGAGACTTGACCACTACCTGCCCGGAGGTTTCATTTATGCGGCGGATCACAGAATTCAGACTGGCCACCATTTCTGAAAGGGCCATGCCAAGTTTGTCGGTTTCAGAATCGAGTTTTACTTCGCAGGTCAGGTCACCACGGGCAATTGAGGCGGCCAGATCGGCCTTTTTCATCTGCGAATCGGCCATGGCCCGAAAAGCTTCGGCCAGCAGACCCATCTCATCTTCAGACCTGTAGTCAATTTTTACATCAAAATTGCCTTTTTCCATTTCCTGGGCAGACCTGGTAATTTCGACCAGTGGCCTGAGCACCTGACGGCTGATGATAAAATGCACCAACAGAACGCCCAAAGTCAGAAACACTACAAACAACCAGCGGTTAAGTTTTGTCTTTTCTGAAAGGTAAGCACTTATACTTCTCAACTGGCTCAAAAGCTGAGTTGAAGTGAGATCTTCGAGGTTTTCAAGTTTTTCCTGAATGGCCTTCATTTTGGAAGCAAGCAGCGATGCCCTCTTTATGAGAGCATCGCTGCTGTCGCCTTCTGCCATGGCCGTATAAACCTTTACGGCTTCATCTTCATAGTCAAGGATTTCTTTTTGCAGATCATGGTAAACAGAATAATCGGGGTGATTTTTATCAAGCACCAGAAGCAGAGAAGCGAGCTCATCGATGCTTGTTTTGCCCATTCCCTTCGCTTCATCGATTTTTCCGGTATCGCCAAGTAAAACGGAGTCATTGTAAAGTTTTACATGGTTCTGAAAACCATTTAATAGGCTCTGACTCAGCTTTGCTGCAGGAAACCTTGCATCAGCCGTAACCGTCATTTCACGCAAAACCATCTCAGATGATGAATGAAAAGTTACCATCGACACGACATAACCGAGAATAATCGAGCAAACACCAAGCCATATCTTTACAATGATAGAATTACTTTTCATAGAAACTCCTGCGCAAAATTCCAGTCAGGCCTTTCAATCAATCCTTTGCTGCCAGAAGTTTTTATTTAACGGTCAAAACTTTTACGCCATCGTGTGGTGTCGAGGCCAAAATGTAACCGACCGCTCCAGCATTTTCCGAAACGAATTTTACCACATCTGCTTCAGAAGATACAGATTTTGGCGGAATTCCCTGACCGGTAAATACAGCCTGTTTCCAGAAGGTCGAAAACTGAGAGCTGCTCTTCTTTATAAAAGCTTTAAGAAAGCTGTCGTGGGTAGAACCAGAATCGAGTGTTACCGGCACAACCTTTTGCCCACCCTCCCAGGAATTCTTTTTTCCAAGGAACATGTTACCCAGGTCTTTGCCAGCTATTTCGGTCTGGGAAACACCACTGTTGGCAATGATCAGAAGCTCATCTGCCTGTGCGAACAGGCTGGTGAACATCGACAAGCTGAAAATAACCGTCATCAACAATGCTATTGTTTTTTTCATATTAATTTTCTCTCCCTGACCTTAGAAGTTATAGCTGGTCTTGAAAGCAACCATGTTCCATTTTCGTTCAACACCCTGGGGGTTCATCTCATACTGTAACTGACCTGTGCCGTCAAACCAGTGATATTCAAGTTTAACGCTCCAGTCACCGGTAATGTTGTATCTGAACGAGGCACTGGTATCTTTATGAGATTCGGTTGAAATCTTGTTATTCTTGTCAGAAAAGAGTTCTGCGCGGCATAGGGCCCATTCGTGCCGGTCATTATGGCGATAAACAGCTTGCAGATAACTACCGACCGAAGTCATGGAAACCTGACCGGAAGTTGTCGATGCAATCTCAGGGGTCGTGGTGAACGTATAGCTCAGGGTCTGGTGAGCGGCCATATATTCGCCGGCGAAGGTGAATTTGTTGATATTGTATTCGAAAGAGCCGATGTCGACTTTAAATCTCAGATTGCTTTCAACCTGCGTAGTAAAAGCCGGCATAAAAGTAGTTAAATTGACCGGGGCTTTGGCAATTACCGGCTGGAAAATCATGAGCTCATGGGTCTGCGTGTCTACATCAGAATGAGTTCCGCCGATTTTGAGGCCTTCAACCGGGGTGTTCCAGACTATTTTTGAAGAATTGCAGATTCTTGAAGAAGTATCGCGTTCGGGGTCACCAACGTGGGCAACTTTTGCACCCTGAGCCTTAACAACAGGCACAAGAGGCGCAGTCAAAGGATTGGCAGCGAGACCACCATAAAGTTTGGCAGTTGCGCCGGCCTCAAACTTGCGATTCAGGTTTCCGACGACTTCTTTAACAACGCCGGCATCGGGGTCGATATCGGCACCACCAACGACCATTTCAAGATCGATACTACCTTTTTTGAGTGGTATGGAACCATAGAGTGACCCACCGTTAAATGCAGTCAGAAAGGTGCGGTAGTCTTCCATGTAGATCGATGTTGGCAGCAAAACCGGGGTGCGCAACATGTCGATATCACGATACTGGTTATACATGCCAAATGGAACTTTTACCCGCCCAAGTCGCACGCCGAAATTGTCGTTAACACGATAATCACCGTAACCCCAGTCGACTTTTACGTTATTATTGCCTTCTTTGCCAAGATCTCTTGAAATAAGCTGCACCCCTACCCTCAGTTTGTCATCCATGTTTTTCTGAAAGTTCAGGATGTATTCGTTGAATTCACTGCTGCCATCTTTTGATTCATTCAGATAGTTGTTATCTGTTGTTTTGAGGAATCCCTGGCTGACCAGACCGTGTATAACGATATCGTCAGCCGCGGAAACCGTGTTGAGGGATAAGGCAAAGGCAAATACAAGCGCCATCATTCCACCTAGTCTACGTCTCATTTTTTTCTCCAATCTGATTCTCTGATTTAAATGCTTAACCCAACAAATACTTATGTTTTTTCGTAAATCTCCGGCCTTTCCACCGGGATCGATCTTTTGAAATACACCGTAAGGCCAAGGTTGATAGACTATTTAGAACTGCAAGGCTGTCAAGGCCTATTTTTTCAAAAAATGTTTTTTTGGCTATGAAAATTCTGTCAGGCAAAATTTCCTCGCCTGACAGAATCACTTGTCTGGTCAAAAAAAACTCCCTGACGCGCTTCCTGCTTAGCGAAAGCGCGCAAAGGAGATTTTTTTGAATTTGTGTTTCTGCTGATCAGCAGAGACTGAGTTTAATAATCAGATTCGTTAAGAAAATCAAACATCCAGTCGCCCGAGGTTTGCACTGTCTGGCCCTGTGGCCCGGTTATGGTGCTGGTGGTATGTACACCCGACGAATCTACCAGGCCGGTAACCTGCTGGGTAACAGTCTTGCCATCATCGGTGTTGACAACTGTCGTGATGGTATCACCAGCACGGGTAGAAGTAGAGTTAAGGTGAGTTGACCCACCGTTATCGCCGGTTATAGTCTTGTCAGTGGTAACCACGCTACCGTCTTTTGTGTGGGTACCGGTTACGTCGGCACCCTTACCTTTCGGGCCTTTCCATTGACGCTGAAATTTTGCCTGGTTGCCTTCAACCGAAGTTTCTCCGGTAACATTAACCGGCCGGCCACCTTCTCCGGCAGTGGCCCCCTGATAATTCCAGGTGTTGCCTTTGCGGGCCGCTTCACCGATGAATTTTTGTGCGCGACCATCAGAACCGGTTCTGGTGGCATTGAATGCTGCCGGGCCACCTTCAAGTTGCATCATGCGTCGATTCAGTTCAGGAATCTGTTGCCCGATGGCCTGGCGTTCCTGGGGTGACATGTTTTTCCACTGCTGCTGCAGGTCAGCCTTTCGCTGTTGGTAGAGGTCTTTATCGCCAGTTTTTTTTGCTTCCTGAAAGGCTTTGATGCGCTCCTGCAGGCTGCCTAAATTTCCGTTACCTTTTTTTAAGGCTTCCCACTTTTCTTTCATGGCCTGCCGACGGGCTTTAGCGGCTTCAGGGTCGCCCTGGCGGTTTTGTTGTCGCTGCTGAAATTTTTCTTTCAGAGTTGAGCCTTCCACGCCGCCCTGTTTGCCCTGCTGCAGACGTTGCTGGAGCTTTTGCTGCATTTGTTGCCTTTTCTGCGCCATTTCAGCATTACCGGCATTCCCTTGCCGTTTGCCCCATTTGGCTTTCTGGGCAGAGACTTTTGACACCGGCACCAATAACAAAGCTGCAAGAATAACGACCAAACAAACTTTTCGCATTCTATTACTCCTGGAAAACCTCAGATTATGCATTCTATATAACAGATCAGAACCTTGTCAATAAGGGGGAAACAGCCAGTCTGCGGCCCAACTGGCTCATCAGGCCGATCGAGCCTGACCACTCATATATACCCGGCGGCCATTATCAACCTTCGGCCGCCAGTTTAAAGGTCTGACTCAGCATTTCTTTGAAATTTTTGCCTTCTTCTGAGGGCGCAGAATTGAGCCCGAGGGTATCCTGCAGAATTAGCAGCAGCGAACCGCTGCCAGATTTGAACGAGTAGATATCCTGGGTGATGGTGCTGTCGCCAATGGTAGTTGTTAATCTGGTACCCTTTGCTTCTTCTCCAAGCAATTTCATACTGCACGGCGACATGATCGAATTTTTCTCACCAAAGCGAGGCTGCAGCATCTGTGCCATTATCAGGTGATCCATGCCGGGCACGGGATAACGTTGAATCATCAATACACACTGATTTCCCGAGAGGTTCCAGAGTTTAACATCTTTGTCACTCAAATCGGCTTCAAAGGTAAAATACCTTGGGTATTGCAACTCTACCCCACCATAATTAAAGGTTTTGAGCGGCTCAATATTCAGAACCGCCTTGACCTTTTCGCCTTTTAAAGATAGTTCTACCGGAACTCCGGGCTCGATTTTGTATTCCTGAGTATCGACAACCAGCTTGAAAGAATCAACAGGCTCAATATCCTCGCGGGTTTTCTCCTGACCATCGCCGGGAAGCTCGACCGACATTGAAGCTGCAGCAGTTTCTTCAACAGGCTGAGCGAAAACCGGTGTACCGAGCATCGCGCCAATTAAAAGACCTGAAACAAGAATTCTCTTATGCATTTTTATCTCCTAAAAACCAGGCAGTGATTAAAATTGAATTTTCGACATTGCCACAGGGCAAAAATTACCAAGGCCGTAGAGGTCAGTTCTGAAGCAGGCGTTTAAAGAGCTTCAGGTTACTTTCGAGCATGGCTCCAGACATCAGA
>JAQUZA010000639.1 GCA_028691595.1 Candidatus Rifleibacteriota bacterium | reverse complement strand
AAGATATCCACAGAAGGCCGGCAAATGCGATAAAGAATGCTCCGGTAACCGTCAACATGGCCGAATCGAGTTATACTAAAGGCATCATAGCTTTGGCCGACAAGCGTGTTGGTTTGCTCGATACCGATTCTCTGCTGCATGCATTTCAGAAAAGCGTGGTGTAAAAAGTGAGCGATTCGTCTAATCTCAGCCAGTTCAGCATGTTCGACCTGTTCAGACAGGAAGTCGAGACCCACGCCGGTACCCTCAACCGCGTGCTTGTAAACCTTGAAGAAACGCCCGAAAATGCTCAGCATCTTGAAGAAGCAATGCGGGCAAGCCACAGCATCAAAGGGGCCGCACGGGTAGTGCATGCCGAAAATGCCGTTGAGCTGGCACACGCCATGGAAGACCTGCTGGTCGCGGCCCAGGAACATAAAATTAAACTGAATGCCGACCTGATCGACCTGCTGCTCAAAGGTGTGGATTCACTCAGTGAAATTGCTTCATATGATGAAGCAGCGGCGACGGAATTTCAGACGAAAATGGCTGGCAGCCATCATGCACTGGCCTTACAGTTTCATGCCGCTTTAAGCCCAGGGTCTCTGAACCACGAAAAGCACGAAAAGCAAGAAAATAGAGAGAACTCCGCACCCCCCGCGATACCCGGAAGCCCCGAGAGCCCCAAAAACGGCGCTGCGGTCAAACCGGCAACTGAAAATACAGCACCAGCTCATCTCGATGACGACCAATGCAACGACGAAGCCAACCAGGACGCTATGATTGCAGCGCCAGCGAAGCCTCTTCCGGCAGTGCAGACGGCTTCTGGTAAGGAACTTGAATCTGAAAAAGAAAACTTTGTCAGGGTTACTTCCAATAATCTGAACACTCTTATGGGGCTGGCCGGGGAATACCTGGTAGAAGCCCGCTGGCTGGCCCCGTTTGCCGCCAACATGCAGCGACAGAAAAAATCGCATCACGAGGTAGGTCGCCTTCTCGACAAACTCACAGAGGTGGTTGAGAAAAACGGCGATCAGGGGGCCTACGGAAAAATGCTTCAAGATCTCAAAGACCGCTTTGTCGGCTGTCGAACCGATCTTGCTGACCGCATCGAAGCGTTTGAAGAATATGCCCACCGCACCGATAATCTCTCAAATCGCCTTTACCGTGAGGTTTTGTCGTGCAGAATGCGGCCATTCGCAGATGGGGTCAAGCATCTGCCAAGAATGGTGCGAGACCTTGCCAGAAGCCTCGAAAAGAAGGTCAGGTTTGAAATAACCGGCAAGGCAACCGAGGTTGACCGCGATATTCTGCAAAAACTCGAGGCCCCATTGAACCACATGCTGCGCAATAGCCTCGATCACGGTCTTGAGACCCCCGCCGAAAGAAAACAATCAGGGAAGCCTGAAACCGGCACTCTCAGTTTGCATGCCTTTCATCGGGCCGGCATGCTCAGCATAGTCATCGAGGATGACGGCAGAGGCATCGATATCAGCCGGCTCAAGAAGAAGATCATTGAAAAGGGGCTTGCAAGCGCTGATACTGTGGCCCGTCTGACTGAAAGTGAACTTATTGATTTTCTTTTTCTGCCTGGTTTTTCGACCGCCACGCAGGTTACCGAGGTTTCAGGGCGGGGTGTCGGTCTGGATGTGGTTCGTGATATGCTTGCCGGCGTTGGTGGCGTAATTCGCGTCGAGAATCAGTTCGGGCAGGGCATAAGGTTTCATCTGCAGCTGCCGCTGACCCTGTCGATGATCAGAACCCTGATGGTAAAAGTCGGGGGTGAAGCTTACGCTTTCCCGTTAAGTCGCATCGAGCGAAGCATTATGGTGCCAAGAGACGAAATACTGCTGGTTGAGGGGCGACCCTACTTTACCTTCAACGACTGCAATATCGGGCTCTTCGAAGCGGCAGAAGTTCTTGAGGTCATGCCCGAAGGTGAGCCCGCCGACGTTGTTCCGGTAGTTGTCATCGGCAACAAAAATCAGTTCTATGGCGTAATGGTTGAGCGCTTTCTTGGCGAACGCCAGCTGGTGGTTAGACCCAATGACCCACGGCTGGGGCGGGTTCAAGATATCAGTTCGACGGCGCTGATGTCTGACGGCACCCCTGTCTTGATATTTGATGTTGAAGACTTTATTCAGTCGATTAACAATTACCTGAGCGGTGAAAGTGCCCGCCGCGGGGCCTCTGAAATTTCAGAACTGCACATGGGTGAAAAGCCGCTGAAAATCGACAATGCCCCGAGAATTCTGGTGGTTGAAGATTCAATGACCGTTCGTGAGACAGAAAAAAAGCTGCTGGCAGCGGCCGGTTATGAGGTCTGTACCGCCGTTGACGGTGCCGATGGTCTGCAGGCCGCCAGAACCGGGGGTTTCGATCTGATCATCAGCGATATTGATATGCCAAGAATGTCGGGTCTTGAACTGGTGAAGCTGCTGCGCGGCGATGCAAAACTGGCCGGTGTTCCAGTTATCATCTGCAGTTACAAAAACAGGGAAAAAGACAGACAGATGGGCATTGACGCGGGCGCTGATG
>JAQUZA010000068.1 GCA_028691595.1 Candidatus Rifleibacteriota bacterium | reverse complement strand
GGTGCAGAGTACGGGCCAGATAACGAAATCTCTTTTTGAGCAGATCGAGGGTGACTCCTTCAGGTAAGCCGAGTATTTTCAGGCAGCGCTGGTATTCATCATGGTTCTGCAGAAGATTCCAGGCACCACCGATGAATTTTTCGGCATTTTCTGCAGCCAGAGCCACAAAATTGCTGGTATCGAGATAGAAATACCTTTCTGAAAGCGCATCGAGAGCCATTTCGTCAGTTTCTGGCGCATGCAGTTCACACTTTTGTTCATGAGCAGAACATCTGGCAGCGCAAAATTCAAGAGCTTCGCTGTCAAATTCATTACAGCAGCCGGCAGCCGGAAAATCTCTGACACAGGTGCGCATAAAATGAATATAAAGATAGCGCCCACGCTCAGCAAAAACCTGCTGCTGCCTGTAAAGACAATGAAAAAGTACAAAGTGCCAGCGGTACAGTTCCAGAGCCGGGCCTGATATCATGTCTACGGCCGGAAGGGCAACGTGCATAAGTTCGCACTCCCAGACAGGAGTCCGCAATGTTTCGAGGTAACTCGCCATGGCTTCGCCGTTCAGCCTTGCCAGATACTCGTTAAAAAGGCCATCCACGGCTGTATGCTGACCTCCCTGGCTCGGTTCGAACTTCATATAACTCCCATGACCACTGGCTGGCACAGCTGCCTGCCGGTGAAAGCCGCTCTGATCGCGCAAAAAGCCGCCAGACAAGCAATCTGGCGGCTCATTTTGTTATGCTGCTTAATCAAGATAAAAAACAGTGCTTTATGGCTCAGCCCAGCATGCTCTGCAGGTCTTCTGCCATCAGACGGGCAATTTTGGTGAGGTCTGCCTTTTTCTTTTTAAGAAAAGCCGGGGCTTCTGCCTTGCTGATTTTGGGCATTTCTGCGACTTTTTCAACCAGTTCACGCAGGGTTGTTGAACTGCTGATAGCTGCGGCGGGAATCTCGACCAGTTCATCCATCTCGAACTTCACCGTTGCCAGCCTGAAGTCGAGCTCATCAAGAATCTGGCCAACCTGATCTTTGATCGGAACATCGGGGTCAAAGCCCTTGTCGCCATAAACTTCTTCATCGATAAAGCGCAAATAACTGTTCAGAAGGTCTTCCATGTTGTCTCCTGGAAATGTGCTGAATTAAAACTTATAAGTCGTAGGGAGTCAGGCTTTCGTAACCGTATTCGGTTACCACAATCGTCTGTTCAAACTGGGCAGAAAGAGAGCCATCACGAGTGACAGCTGTCCATTCATCTTCGAGGACACGCAAAAAGCGCTTGCCGATATTGACCATCGGTTCAACGGTGAACACCATACCCGGCACCATGGTTATACCTGACCCACGCCGCCCGAAATGTGGCACATCTGGTGGTTCATGAAAAACTTTGCCGATGCCGTGCCCGATAAATTCGCGCACCACCGAGCAACCCACGCCTTCGGCGTATTCCTGAATGGCCCAGCCGATATCACCGATAGTGTTGTCTGGCTTAACCATGCCAAGACCCCGTTTAAGCGATTCGCGGGCAACATCAACGATTTTGTGAGCATCTGAGCCGCATTCGCCGACGAAAAAAGTCATATTAGCATCGGCGTAATAGCCGTTGAGAATCGAAGTTACATCAACATTAACGATATCGCCCTCTTTTAAAACTCTATCAGAGGGGATGCCATGACAAATCACTTCATTTACCGAGGTGCACACACTTTTGGGAAAACCACGATAATTAAGCGGCGCAGGCACAGCACCATTCTTAACGGTATAATCATGCACAAAGCGGTTGATGTCGTTGGTGGTTATCCCTGGCTTAACGATCTCTTCAACCTTATGAAGCGTATCAACCACCAGTCGACCCGCTATCTTGATGCCGGCAATATCATGAGCTGTCTTGAGCTTTATGCGGTAATTACGAAGATAAAGTTCTGCCAGATCATTATTCGCGCCTTCTTTGGCTTTATTCATACAACATCTTTTGTATTTAAGGCCGCTGCCACAAGGGCAATCATCGTTGCGGCCGACACTTCCATCATCACTCGCCATTATTTTCTCCAGTTCTACGGCTGTCCAGTTGTCAAAAGCCTGCCCAGTATACTCTCACGACCCCGCTAAAACAAGCGCAAAAAAACTTGCGCCCCAGGTGATTTACATCTAGTATGTACGCTTCAAATTTAAATTTACCGAGGAGGTTTGCGATGCGAAAATGGCGAACCGAAGATTCTGCAGAACTCTATAACATCGAAGGCTGGGGAATAGGCTATTTCGGAGTTAACAAGGCCGGCAATGTCACGGTTATGCCCCATCGTAACGCAAAAAACGCTGTCGATATCAAAGAGATCATCGACGAGCTCAGCCTCAAAGACGTTTCCTGCCCGGTGCTGCTGCGCTTCCCCGACATTCTCGACAATCGCATTGAAACCATATCAAGCTGCTTCAAAAATGCCTCTGAAGAGTATAATTTTCACGGCAACTATTACACCGTTTATCCGATTAAAGTTAATCAGCAGCGCCCGGTAGTCGAGGAAATCGTGCAATACGGGCAAAAGTTTAACATTGGCCTTGAGGCCGGTTCTAAACCCGAACTGCACGCCGTTCTCGCCATCATGGACAACCCCGATGCCCTGCTGATATGCAATGGCTATAAAGACGAAGAATTCATTGAACTGGCCCTGCTGGCCCAGAAAATGGGAAAGCGCATTTTCATTGTTGCCGAAAAGTTCAATGAGCTCAAGCTGATCGTCAAGCTCTCAAAAGTTCACAAGGTCATTCCAAATGTCGGCATCAGAATTAAACTTGCCGCCTTTGGCAGCGGCAAATGGGAAGATTCAGGCGGCGACAAGAGCAAATTCGGGTTGACACCCACAGAGCTGATCGAAGCTGTCGAGTACATGAAAGAAGAAGACATGCTTGAATCCGTCAAGCTTATTCACTGCCATCTCGGCAGCCAGATAACCAATATCCGCAAGATCAAACGCGGCCTCAAAGAAGCCTCGCAATTCTACGTGCAGCTGCGCAAGCTCGGCTGCAACCTTGAATATGTTGATATTGGCGGCGGACTGGGCGTTGATTATGACGGAACCCGTACCACCATAAGCAGCAGCATCAACTATTCAATTCAGGAATACGCAAACGATGCGGTTTCTGCCATTCAAGATGCCTCGGATAAAAACGGTTTCCCCCACCCGCATCTGATTACCGAATCGGGCCGTGCCCTGACCGCCCACCACTCGGTGCTGGTCTTCAACGTTCTCGAAACTAATTGCCCGCCCAAAACCCCTTACGAAGAATTTAAAATCGAGAAAAAAGATCATGAAGTTGTGGTCGACATGCATACCATTCTCGATTCGCTCACCGACCTCACCATGATTGAAGCCTGGCACGATGCCCAACAGCTTCGCGAAGAATCTCTCGACCTTTTCAACCTCGGAATGCTCGATCTGAAAAGCCGCGCCAAAGCCGAAAAGCTCTTCTGGGCCATTGCTCATGAAGTACGTGACCTGGCAAAGCAGTCAAAACACGATTCTGACGAACTGCGTCAGCTTGATAAAATTCTGGCTGAAAAATACTTCTGCAACTTCTCGTTGTTCCAGTCGCTTCCCGATGCCTGGGCCGTCGATCAACTGTTTCCGATCATGCCCCTGCACCGCCTCGGCGAAAAACCACTGCAAAGCGCGACCCTTCAAGACATCACCTGTGATTCAGATGGCAAAATAGACAGGTTTATCGGCAATCGCAACTTTAACCCCTGCCTGCCGCTGCACAGCATTAAAACCTATGAACCCTATTATCTCGGGGTCTTTATGGTCGGTGCTTACCAGGAAATCCTCGGCGATCTGCACAACCTGTTTGGCGATACCAATGCCGTCCATATCACCATCAACGAAGACAGCACCTTTACAATCGACAAGATTATCGATGGGGAAACCGTCGCCGATGTTCTCGATTATGTCCAGTTCAGTGCCAAAAAGCTGGTTCGCACCATGGAAACCTGGGTTTCCAATTCGGTCAAAGAAAAGCGCATTACAGTCAGCGAAGGCAAAGAATTTCTTGCCATTTATCGCTCGGGCCTTTACGGCTACACTTACCTCGAATAAGACTTCTGCCGCAAAAACGCTTTAAAAAATATTCCCGCGCTTGTCCCCGAAAGGTTACAAGCGCGGGAATATTATCTCTAACGGCTTAGGTCGAAGTTTTCTGGTCTGTCGATTTAACCAGTTATTTGATTTTAAATTAAAAAAACCTGTATAAAACCTGCACCAGGTGCAGATAGAAGACGGGATTACTTTTTCGAAAGCTTGTGACGAACGAAGTGAGGAATCGCTGAAGAAAAAGTAACCCGGCTGATAGCTGCGCCGTCAAACCGGTGAAAATCATCTAATAATACTTAAGTCAATTCAAAGAGAAAAACAAACAGACCCCTGCACGGGGATGACATCGAGGACGCTGATTATGAGTTCAACTTTGGCAGACCACTAATTTTGAGAATCAGATTTGCAATTGGCCTCATTGAAAGCTTTGTTGACAGCATCGCCGGCGGGGCCCAAAATAAGCATTTTAACCGGCAGGTCTTTGAAGGAAAGACATGTTTTGTGGCCGGAGAAACCTTTGGGAGGCAAAATTTCAATATTTTCGATGGCACCAAAAGGAATGAACAGAGTCGGACTGCGAAATCGCAACAGCAGAAAAATCTCTAACAAAAAACCATCCCGGTTCACACTTATCGCCAGACAACTCTTGTAATTCACCGGCAACCATTCCAACTTCCTGATTTGAGCCGATACAAAACTGAATCTTTTTCCGGCCGGGCGAGGTCCGTGATGCGTGTATCTTCGCAATAACAACCGCCAACCAGAAAGTTCTGCCAGCATTGCGCTGAGCAGCATCCAGATCAGCAAAAAAAACGGCACAAACATAATCACAGAGTAAATCAGCTTTAAATTTTCCTGCTGCACAGCTTTCCTCCCCGGTGCCTCATGAAAAAGCACCCGCCATCAGCTGATGTCGGGTGCTTCAATGTTAAAAGATCAGTCCTGTTTCTTCTGCTCTTTGGCCCAGCCATCTTTCAGGGCGATGGTGCGGTTAAAAACCAGCTTGCCGGGTGCTGAATCCT
Organism: Candidatus Rifleibacteriota bacterium; assembly: GCA_028691595.1. GTDB lineage: Bacteria > Muiribacteriota > Ozemobacteria > Ozemobacterales > Ozemobacteraceae > Rifleibacterium. The sequence continues at coordinate 6,241 of JAQUZA010000068.1, read as the reverse complement.
TGTCTTTACAGAAATAGCCCATGCGCAGAAACTGCAGCGGTACGCCAGCCGCAACTTCAGCCAGAGCTGGTTCAACAAAACAGTCCCTCAGCACTTCAAGGGAATCAGGGTTGATATTGTCGAGAAAATCAGCGCCCTCTTCAACTTTATCAGGGTTTTCCTGGTTAAAAAGATGGCCGTAAAGGCGAACTTCGGCCTTTAAACCTTCGGTTGCCGAAACCCAGTGCAGGGTGCCCTTAACTCGTCTGCCATCGGGAGTCGAGCCTCCACGGCTTTCAGGGTCAAGCTCGCAACGCAATTCTGTGATCTCGCCGTTTGCATCTTTGATCACCTCTTTGCAGGTGATGTAATAAGCATGCTTGAGCCTGATTTCGTTGCCAGGAGAGAGTCTGAAGAACTTTTTGGGCGGGTTTTCCATAAAATCTTCACGCTCGATATACAGTTCACGGGTGAATTTGACCTTGCGGGTGCCGCCGTTCGGGTCTTCAGGGTTGTTGTCGGCCTCAAAGTATTCACTCTGGCCTTCAGGATAATTGGTGATGACAACCTTCAGAGGCTTCAAAACCGCCATGAAGCGCAGGGCATTACGATTCAATTCGTCTCTGACGCAGTTTTCGAGCATGGCGAATTCAACGGTACTGTTGGCTTTGGCAACCCCGATGCGATCGCAGAATTCACGCAGCGAAGAAGCCGGGTAGCCACGCCGGCGCATTCCAGAAATGGTGGGCATGCGCGGGTCATCCCAGCCTGAAACCTTCTTTTCCTGAACCAGACGCAACAGTTTGCGCTTGCTCATAACCGTATAGGTAAGGTTCAGGCGGGCAAATTCATACTGATGTGGCTGTGCAGGCACTGGCAGATTCTGAATAAACCAGTCATATAAAGGCCTGTGATCCTGAAACTCAAGAGTACAGATTGAATGGCTGATGTGTTCAAGGGCATCTGACTGGCCGTGCGTGTAGTCATACATCGGGTAAATACACCATTTATCGCCAGTTCTTGGGTGATTAGCGTGCAAAATACGATAAAGAACCGGGTCGCGCATATTGATATTCGGCGAAGCCATGTCGATCTTGCCGCGCAACACCCGTTCGCCGTTCTTGAATTCACCGTTTTTCATGCGGGTGAACAAATCAAGATTCTCTTCAACACTGCGATCGCGGAAGGGCGAATTTTTACCGGGCTCAGTCAACGTGCCGCGTGATGTTCTTATTTCATCGGCTGTCTGGTCGTCAACATAAGCCTTACCATCTTTTATCAGAAGAACTGCCCAGTCATACAACTGCTGAAAGTAGTCAGAGGCGTAGTATTCATGTTTGCCCCAGTCAAAACCGAGCCATTTAACATCTTCTTTGATTGAATCGATGTATTCCTGCTCTTCTTTTACCGGGTTGGTATCGTCGAAGCGCAGGTGGCAGCGACCATTGTAGTCTTTTGCCATGCCGAAGTTCAGACAAATCGATTTAGCATGGCCAACGTGCAGGTAACCGTTTGGTTCTGGCGGAAACCTGGTAACGATTTCTTTATGCTTGCCTGATTTCAGGTCTTCATCGATGATATCGCGAATAAAATTCGAGCTGCGGGTGGTTTCTTCTACGCTCATCTGCTTACCCCATTTGTTTCTGGTTTAGATTACAAAAAATTTCATGGCGATTCTATCACAACCACAGCCTTGTTTCCACAGTTAACTGACAGACGTTATGGCAAATTCATGGTTGATGCCTGTGGACAAAGGCTGAAAATCCATTTATAATGCCCGCCGGGCCTGATGCAGGATAATTTGCGGTCTGACAGTCAAAGTTGTTCATCAGGGCGTAATTCACTGAGTCCATGGGCAACCACCCTACTGTTATCTGAAAATCATTTTTTAAGAGCAAAACCTATGAAAAACGAAATGAACTGGCAATGCGCCGAGAATGGCGGGTTTCCAATGCGACTGGCGGAAAAGGGCCTCGATTTCAAGGGGCGGACCGCGTTTTTCTTCTACTTCTCGGGTCTGGTTGCCGTTCTTTCAATGATCTGGGTAATTATTCTTTCGGTCAAGCTTCTGCAGTTTTCACGTGTTGACCCGAATCTACCCTCTTACTACACAACCGTAGCCATGCTCTGCATCGGAATAAGTGCTGCCAGTCTCTACAGCTTCTACAAACTTTTTGCAACCCGCAGTGCTTACCGCAAAAATATCGAAATCGCCGATGGAACCGTTTCTTTTTCTGAGGTAACGAGCAAAGGCACCCGCGAATGGAAAGAAAAACTGCGCAAGTTCGAAGGCCTGACCCTCAGACATTATGACTTTCGCGGCGTGTCTTCGTGGTATATTGCTCTGATGCATGCCGACAAAGAACGCTGTTTCCCTGTTTTTACCCCTGATTATGATTCGCGCCTGGCACCCGAAACAGAAAAACGTGAACTGCTGGCACGCTATGGCAGTATGTTTAATCTGATCACTACCTACGAAAAACCAGAAGAAAGCAAAAAAGAATGAAAAAAAGCACTCAGAACACCAGATCGGCGAACCCCGGCAAGGTCAGCTGGCAGCCCGGAACAGTTCTTTCGCCAGTTCCGGCGGTTATGGTAAGCACAATCGGCAGTACAGGCCGTCCTAATATCATTACCATCAGCTGGGCCGGCATTGTCTGTTCAGAACCGCCGATGCTGTCAATTTCGGTGCGGCCTGGGCGTCACTCTTTCGGGCTGCTGCGCGAAACCGGTGAGTTTGTCGTTAACATCCCTGACCGCCAGCTTGTGCGTCAGGCTGATCTGTGCGGGGTAATTTCCGGGCGCGACAAAGACAAATTTCATGAAACCGGGCTGACCCAGGGCCGCAGCGAAACAGTCAAAGCACCGGTGATCATTGAATGCCCGATAAATATTGAGTGCAAAATCGAGCGTGAGATTGAACTTGGTTCTCACAGCCTCTTCATTGCCAAAATTACCAACGTTCAGGTTTCAGAACAGCTGGTCGACAAAGAAGGCCGGCTGCTTACCGAAAAAGCAGCCCTGGTTGGTTATGCTCATGGGCACTACTACCAACTCGGGAAACAACTGGGCCACTTCGGCTTCAGCGTGAAAAAGAATTGAAAAAGACTGATTTACTGGTCATCGGAGCCGGGCCCGCAGGGCTTATGGCGGCTATTCGCGCTGCCGACCTTGGCCTGCAGGTAACCATTCTCGAATCAATGCCCAAACCTGCGCGCAAACTCGGCATTTCAGGCAAAGGTCGCGGAAATCTCACCAACACAGCCAGTTTTAACGAGTTTCTCAAGCATTTCAACAACGATGGCAGGTTTCTTAAATCAGCGTTTAAAGCCATGTTTAATACCAGCCTGGTTGATTTTTTTAGCAGCGAAGGTCTGCAGACCGTAGAAGAACGCGGCGGCAGAGTTTTTGTCGCTTCAGGCCGGGCAACTGAAGCGGTCGCCTGCCTGCACCGGGCGGTTGAAAAACGCAATGTTCAGCTTCTGGTTGGCAAAGCCGTTAGCAGCCTGATGATCGAGAAGGAACTCTGCCTTGGCGCTGTTGCTGGTGGCAAACCATACCTGGCCGGAGCAACTCTTCTGGCAACCGGCGGGCTTTCTTACCCGGCAACCGGTTCTACCGGCGATGGTATCAATTTCGCCCGGGCCTGCGGTCACGAAATTGTCACTCCGCTGCCGGCACTGGTGGCGCTGACTCCAGATATTCAACTGCCAGAATGCCTAAAAGATGTGGCTTTGCGCAATGTGTCGGCTGAACTGCGCATCAATGGCAAAAAAGCGGCGGCTGAATTCGGCGAAATGGCCTTTCTCGACGGAAATCTGGCAGGGCCAATCATCATTACCCTGAGCCGGGCTGCGGTACAGGCTTTACACCATGGCAGCGACTGCGAAATCTACGTTGATCTCAAACCTGCCCTCGATCACGCCAAACTCGACCGCCGTATCCTGCGAGATTTTGAAGAAAACCATGCTGGCAGACTTGCGGATGTTATCGCCAAATTGCTGCCGGCCGGAATGCGCCAGTTTTGCCTGCAGCAACTCAATCTCAACCCGGCCCTGAAAATTTCGCAGGTAACCGCTGAACACCGCCGTCTGCTGCGCAACTGGCTCAAAGAACTCAAGTTCAGAATTTCAGGGCATGCCCCCTGGGAACAAGCCATAGTAACTGCAGGTGGGGTTTCTACCCGGCAGATCAACCAGGCAACCATGGAATCAAAACTGATCAAAAATCTTTATTTCGCGGGTGAAATCATTGACATCGACGCTGATACCGGCGGCTACAACCTGCAGGCAGCTTTTTCTACCGGCTGGCTTGCCGGCAGTGCGATTGCCGAAGCCGTCAAAAATAAGAAAGCTACGACAAGCGCAGGCACTGCAGTATAACTTGCAAAATTTCCGATTTTTAACGAATAACCTGCCCAGGCCACGAATCCGGCGAAAATCCGCGATGTCGCTGCCGCTGCAACAAGCTATTCAAAAGATACAGAATAAAGGATAAGAAAAATGAAACTGCTGCTCAGACAAATTGAAGTCAGCCTCGAATATGATCAAAATGATGTTTTTAAAGCCATAATCAGAAAACTCGGCTGCGGCAGCAGTCAGATAATCAATCACGAAATAGTCAGACGGTCACTCGATTCCAGGCCAGGCAGATCGGCACCAGCCTTCGTTCTTACCGTTGAAGTTCAAATGGCACCTGATTTTGCGCCAACCGCAAAACTGCCCAGAGACACCGAAGTAATGCCGGCAGAACCAGGCGAACCAGACAATAACGTTGCGGTGAAATTATCAACGGGCGGGCAAAGACCCGTGGTAGTCGGTGCCGGGCCAGCCGGTCTCATGGCTGCGTATCATCTTGCCGCCATGGGTGCTCGCCCCCTGCTCATCGAACGCGGCAGCCGCGCCGAAGACCGACGCGAGACTGTCGACGGCTTCTGGCGCAATGGCAGTTTTGACCCCGAAAACAATGTTCTTTTTGGCGAAGGCGGTGCCGGCCTGTTTTCTGATGGCAAGCTGACCGCACGCAGTAAAGACCGGCCCCGCATCAGACAATTCTTTCAAACACTCGTTGAAAGTGGTGCACCGGCAGATATTCTCATCGATGCCGAACCACACCTGGGCAGCGATATTCTGTTGAGAATAGTTCCGGAAATGCGCCGGAGAATAGAAAGCGCAGGCGGAGAAATCAGATATAACACCGCTCTGACCGATATTATCGTCGAAAATAATGCCATCGCCGGCATCAAAGCCGGCGACCACGAAATCCAAACCAGCAGACTGATCCTGGCAACCGGCCACAGTGCCCGTGATGTCTACCGTCTGCTCGGCAACCGAAACGCCACCCTGCAGGCAAAGCCATTTGCAGTTGGCGTGCGCCTTGAGATTCCGCAAAAACAGATCAACCAGGCACAGTATGGCAAGTTTGCCGGGCACCCCCGCCTCGGGGCAGCAAGCTTCAAGCTGACCCGTCGACCTGAAGGCGCGGCAAAGGCATGCTACAGTTTTTGCATGTGCCCGGGGGGACTTGTCATTGCTTGCGCCTCAGAAAATGGTGCCCTGACAACCAACGGCATGAGTTACTCACAACGCGGCAGCATTTTTGGCAACGCCGCCTTCATCGTGCCTGTTGAGCCTGAAGATTACGCAGGCTTTGCCGGCCCCGAAAGTCACCCCGAACTTGCAGGGTTGAACTTTCAGCTGGCAATCGAAAAGGCCGCTTTTGCAGCTGGAGGCGGCGGGTTCATGGTGCCAGCCCTGATGTTTCAGGATTTTATCTACGGAAAAGTATCGAAGTCGCTGCCTGCGGAGCGTTCCTGCCCAAGATCACAGGCTGCAAGCTTTGACGACATTCTGCCCGATTTTGTAACCGCAACCCTGCGGGCCGCCATGCCCAAAATGCTACGCGAATTGAACGGTATCACCCCCGCCTCCGCAATTCTTTATGCCGCTGAAACCCGAAGCTCAAGCCCCGTAAGAGTGGTAAGAGACGAAAATGGCGAGTCTCCGGCAATTTCCGGGCTTTTTCCGGCAGGCGAAGGCGCGGGCTACGCCGGTGGTATAGTCAGCTCTGCTGTTGACGGGCTTAAAGCAGCTGAGCAGGTCCTCACCAGGCAGGATAAACACTGATTGACGCAAATTGATCGAGGGTTTTTGCAGGCCGAAGACCTACCACGGATGAACACTGATTAACACGGATTAACGCAAATTAATCGAGGGTTTTTCAGGCCGAAGACCTACCACGGATGAACTCGGATTAACACGGA
>JAQUZA010000638.1 GCA_028691595.1 Candidatus Rifleibacteriota bacterium | reverse complement strand
GACGGTCTGCCCGGCCTGATTGCCGATCGCTACGCCGGGGCAATTTCGCTGCAGATTTATTCGCTTGGGCTCGAGCCTTTTCTCAATACCATAGTCAAAACCATGCACGAATCGATCAATGGCATCAAATGGATATGGCGGCGAAATCAGATCAGACTCGCCAAAACGGCCGCAGCCTCGCTGATTTACGGCAGCAATATGCCCGAAAAAATTGAGTTCAAAGAAAACGGCCTCAAATTTGCCACCGATCTGGTAAACGGCCAGAAAACCGGCTTTTTTCTTGATCAGCGCGATAACCGGCATCTGATCAGATCGATCGCCCGCAATCGTTCATTTTTGAATCTCTGCGGCTATACCGGTGCCTTCACTGTTGCTGCCATTGCCGGTGGAGCCAGAGAAACGGTCACCGTTGACCTGGCAAAGCCAGCTCTGGTCGAGGCTGAACAGATTTTAAAACTCAATTGGTACCAGGGCAGCAACCACAAAATGGTCTGTGCCGACATGTATGATTATCTCAAAAATTCCCCGGCCGGCAGTTTTGACCTGGTCGTGCTCGACCCGCCTTCTATGGCTAAAAGTCGCAAAGACTCGGAAAAAGCCATCAGAGCTTATCGTCGTCTGAATCTCGACGGTCTGCGGGTCGTCAAAGCCGGTGGCCTCATGTTCACCGCCTCATGCACCAGCCAGGTTTCGCGCTCAGAGTTTCTCGATGCGGTCCGCGAAGCAGTAGCCGCCTCAGGTCGCCGGGCACAGATCGTTCATGAGTCATTTCATGCCGCCGATCACCCAACCGCTCTGGCACACCCTGAGGGCCAGTATCTCAAGGGCCTGCTGCTCAAGGTTTATTAAGGAATAACCGCATGCAATCACAGAAACACATTGATGTGGCAGCTGCCGTAGTAGTTCACGACAACAAAGTGCTGCTCGCCAAACGACGTGGCGGCTACCTCGATAACCTCTGGGAATTCCCCGGCGGCAAGCTTGAAAAGAACGAATCTGCCGAACATGCTGCCCGCCGCGAACTACATGAAGAACTTGATATCAGCATCATAGCAGAGAGAACTCTGCTGGTGCTCGAACACGCATACCCGGATATCACCGTGCGCCTGCATTTTGTCAGATGCAGTCTCACAGACTCCCCCGAGCCATGTCTGCAAAAAACAGTCACTAACCCGGAAGTCGGCTGGTTTACACCCCAGGAGTTCCCCCTGGAGCAGTTCTGCCCTGCTGACCGCATTGCCGCCATCAACCTTCCGTGGCCACAAATAATAATTCGCGAGGAAAGAAATGATTGAAAAACCCCTGGTTCTGGTAATCAACCCCGGTTCGACCTCAACCAAAATTGCCCTGTTCAAAGGCGATGAACAACAGAAAGAACTCGACATTACCCACGCAACGCAAGATCTGGCAGCTTTTCACAGCAGTCTTGAGCAGCTGGATTTCAGATTTAAAGCGGTTGAAGAGGCTTTATCCGCCTGGGGCTACAAGCCAACCGACCTGCAGGCTGTTATCGGCAGAGGTGGAGCCCTGAAACCCGTGAGTGGCGGAGTTTACCACGCCGGTGAAACTCTGCTCAACGATCTTCGCAACGGCAAACTGGTTGACCATGTATCGGTTCTTGGCGGTCTGATAGCAAACAAGATAGCTGATGAAGCCGGCATACCAGCCTACATTGCCGACCCTATTTCCACAGATGAATTCGAAGAAGTGGCAAGAATCAGTGGTTGCCCCGAGTTGCCCAGAGTGTCTCTGGTGCATGCCCTCAATATCAAAGCTGTTGCCGCCGAAGTTGCCAGCGAAGAGGGTAAAAAAATCGAAGAAGTGAATTATATCGTTGCCCATCTTGGCGGCGGCTTCTCGATTGCCCCATATCGGCAGGGCCGACTCATCGATGTAAATAACGCCAATGATTCTGGGCCGATGTCGCCTGAACGCGCCGGCACTTTGCCGTTGCAGAGTCTTCTCAGACTTTGTTTCAGTGGAAAATACCAGTTTAACGAACTTAAAAAGATGCTTCTGGGGCGCGGCGGCATGTTCGCGCACCTCGGAACCTCAGATTGTCGCGAAGTTACCAAACGCATCGAAGCCGGCGACGAAAAAGCCAGGCTGGTGCTTGAAGCCATGGCCTACCAGATTGCCAAAGAAATAGGAGCCATGGCAACGGTTCTTAAGGGTAAGGTAGATACCATTATTCTTACTGGCGGGGTTGCGCACAATCCTTACATTGTAAAATGGGTCACAGAAAGAGTTTCATTCATTGCCCCGGTCAAAGTTAAACCTGGCCAGAAAGAACTGCATGCCCTGGCTGCCCACGCCTGCCGGGCGCTTGCTGAACCCTCGATCGTCAAAGAATATTAACCGGGGAATTGCCACTTATGCCCCAACAAGTTGTGGTGGCGTTTTTTGCAAAAAGTTTGATCAAGGAGAAAATATGAATTTTGCTGATGTTGATAAGCTGCTGGGTGCCCGCCGGGTGCCGCTTGCAGTATGCATGCCCGAAGAGATTGACACTGTTTCTGCCGCT
>JAQUZA010000067.1 GCA_028691595.1 Candidatus Rifleibacteriota bacterium | reverse complement strand
GATTTTTCTTGTCTATCCACTTGTGCGAGACAATAAGTTCGTCAAGTTTTTTATAAACTCTGCTGGTTATCGAGTCTGCCCGCCACAACAAACTGCGTGCCCTTAAAGTTACCGATAACTGATGTCGGCATTTCGCAGATTTTTTTTCCGCTGCTGGTGTAAAGAATTGCTGTTACTTTTTTTACAGGTAATGGCAGAATTTTGGCTTTCGCAATATCTAACCCGCTATTGTCTTTCACTAATTTTTTTATTTTTTCTCTGACCATCTCGCTGAGACTAATATCAAAGGTGCCTTTCAAATCAGCAAATTCTTCAAGTTCTCCACTCTTGGGACTTTTTCTCTGGGTGATGCGCAATGAAAGCAAAGGCAAAACCAGACCTGAGTCTTTATCCTTTTCCCGGGCGAGTTCGAATCTGGTCGGCAGGTAGTATACAGCTTCCGCATCATTTTCCATATTCTGAAAGACTTTAATTGAGCCCTTACCAGAAGCAAAATCAACAGGGCATTCAATTATCTGCTGATAATCGGAAGAAGCCGGCTTCGCCAGCAGTTCACCGGGCATACCGGCCATAAGAGTGCCAGCACAGGCACAAACAACAAAATTTCTCAAAAGAATCTTCTTTAACATAAAACTCCTTAAGCGAAAGATTTTAAAACCGGGCAAAAAACAACTGCGATGCCCTGGCGCATATCAGAAAGAAAATAGCGCCAAGCCTTTCAGATGGGTGACTCTGGTATTATTTTAATGATTTGTGGCAAAAAGCCTGAAACTCTCAATTCCAAATTGGACTCTTTAACAGTTGCCCAGACCCTCTATTTTTTGTCAGTATGTCTGCAACCAATAGTCAAAGCTTATAACCTCTGAACAGAACCATAACATCGATACAATTCATTGTCAACGAAAGTGCCGGAAAAGCAAGAAGCCCGCCAAAAGCGGGCTTCTTCATGCTCGAGGGGGGACTTGAACCCCCACACCCTTGCGGGCATAAGAACCTGAATCTTACGTGTCTGCCAATTTCACCACCCGAGCGGGATGTTGGTTATATTAGCAGCTTTGCCTGACTTTTGCAACACCTTTTTACAAAAACAGGACGAACGCGCCAGAGAACCTTAAATATGCCATTATACTGGATTCCAACCTCCGGGCCTGCCGATTTTTTCGCCAGTCAAAAGTGATTTAGGGATTATTAAATTTGATTTCAAATCATCAATTAAATAGACAGAGTAATCTTGGGGAATGCATGGATTTAACTTGCCAATCTGCAATAGAAAGCTCGAAGCACTTTTCAATTCAACGAATGATGACGGTTCGCCATGAAGCGGCAGAAAGCGGTTATTCGTAACGTAGAGCTTTGACCGGATCAAGGGCAGAGGCTTTGGCGGCAGGAAAACTGCCGAAAATAATGCCGACACTGATTGAAACAAGAAAGGCGATTAGAACCGACGAAATGGGAATCGCGGTTGTCCAGCCGGTGTAGAGAGCAATAAGCCAGGAAATGCCAATGCCGGCAAAAATACCGATAAGGCCTCCCAGGATGCTTATCAGACTTGCTTCAACAAGAAATTGCACGACAATGTCACGCTTTGAAGCGCCCAGAGCTCTTCTTACCCCTATTTCCCGGGTGCGTTCATTTACCGAAGCCAGCATGATGTTCATGATGCCGATACCGCCAACCAGCAGAGAAATACCAGCGATAAGAGCCATGACCAGGTTGAAGAGATTCTGGGTTTTCTGGCTTTGCTGGAGAATTTCGAGAGGCACCTGTATCTCGAAATCATCGACATCTGAGTGTCGCCTTTTAAGAATTGTGGCAACCCGATCACGGGCAGCAAGAAGGTCATAACCTTCTTTAACCTCTATCCAGATGCTGTTGATCTCGTGATAAAGGTCTTTATCTTCGACAGGCCAGCGTTCAAGGCGTTGCAAACTCGTTTTAACCGGAATATAAACATCCCGGTCATGATCGCGGCGCTTGATTGCCAGCTTGCCGCTGCCCGAACCCTGAGGCTTCATTACCCCGATTACCCTCAACCTGATGCGTTCAATCTGAATTACCTGGCCAACCGGCTCAACCAGACCAAAGACTTCGCTGGCAACACCGGCACCAAGAACGGTAACCAGAGCCGCACTCTGCTGTTCTTCATCGGAGAAGAACCTGCCCCGCTCGGTCTCGAACCGGGAAGCCTGCAAAAAACCCGGGCCGACACCGATAATTTTGGCAAGTGGCTCGCTGTTAAGGCTATAGAAACTGTATTCATCGATTTTTTCGGCAACGGCCAGATCAATAAACGGGCAGGCCGAAGCCAGACAGGCAACATCTGTCATACGCAGGCCTCGAGCCTGCTTCTTAAGAGCCTCAGCGAGGCGCTCGCCCTGAATTTCGACCGAACTGACCCTGATGCTTGAATCACCAAATTTTTTAAGCTCTTCGAGAGCTTCACGTTCAGCGCCAGCACCAATAGAAACCATGGCAATAACCGCACCAACGCCGAAAATAATACCCAACATGGTCAGAAATGTCCGGAACGGGTGGTCGAGTAACCCGGTAAAACCGGTTTGAACCTGTTCAGCAAGCTGCATGTCGCACCTCACGCAATGATGTTTCAACCTCGGCCGGCAGAACTGCCTGCAAAGGCTTGCTGACGGTTTCAATGCGCTCGATCAGGCCATCACGCATACGAATGATACGACCGGCATGTCTGGCCATATTCTCGTCGTGGGTAACCATGACTATGGTCATACCCTGGCGGTTCAAAGCCTGAAAGATGCCGATGATTTCGAGCCCGGTCTTTGAATCGAGATTTCCGGTTGGCTCATCGGCCAGCAGCAGGGCCGGAGAGTTAACCAACGCCCTGGCAATAGCAGCGCGCTGACACTGCCCACCCGAAAGCTCTGCCGGAAAATGATCGAAACGGTCACCGAGCCCGACAGCCTGCAGCATCATGACGGCACGCGCATGCCTTTTTGCAGCTTCAACCTGCGCATAAAGCATGGGAAGCTCAACATTGCGAACCAGGGTCATGCGTGGCAGCAGATGAAAAGACTGAAAAACAAAGCCCAGTTCACGATTCCGGAAATCAGAACATTCCTGGTCATCCATTAAATCAAGGCGCTTGCCGTTAATACTGATCTGGCCACCGGTGGGGCGATCCATGGCACCGAGAACATACAGCAGCGTTGACTTGCCTGACCCGGAAGGCCCCATAACCGCTATGAATTCACCCGCGGCGATGTCGATGTCGAGACCATCAACAGCTTTAACACACGATTCACCCGACCTGAAGTATCTCTGCAGCTGCGCAGTTTTAATCATTGGCAGCCTCCATCAACAGGATTTCGTCACCCTCGCTCAGGCCACCGGCAATCGCAGCACCATTCAGGCCATCGACAAAATGCAGATCTACCGCCTGCAGTTTCCCGGTATCGGTGACGACGCAGCTGGCAGTTGCGGTCGGCAACAGCCCGTCAAACGGCAGGAACAAAGCATCAGACAGATCGTAGAGAAGAAACTCGACCTCACAGCTGCTGCCCGGCCTCAGTGCCGGATCAGACTCAATCTGGCCGGTTACCGGCGAAACCAGGTTGATAATTACGGCAACAACTGCGTCCTGACGTTTGCGAAACTCTGTGGTGGCAACAATCCCGACCGAATCAACCCAGCCGCGCAACTTTTTGCTTGAGTTACCCTTCAACAGAAGCTTAACCTCGTCACCTCGCTTGATAAAACGGGCATCCATTTCTGACACAATGCAATGAATCTGAAGATTACCGACATCGGCAACCTGCATGAAGGGAATGCGCGAGTAGATGTTATCGCCAACCTTTGCCTTGCCCATTCCGCCACCCGGCTTGTTGAATTCATTGAGAATAACTACCCCGTCTGCCGGGGCCTTGATTGCTGCAGAATCTATATCTTCTCTCGTACTGGCAAGATTCATTTCAAGCCTCTTTATCTGGGCATCGAGCAGCCTGGTAGCCATCAGATTGCGAAGGTTATCGAGACTGCCCTGAAGTTCGGCCTTTTCAAGGTCAAGGGCAGCGCGACGTACCTCAAGTTCAGAAAGTTTTTTTGAGCGTTTAGTTGGGCCAGACTCTTCGGTTTTGAGCTTGTAAGCAGTAATTTTATGTTCTTTTTTGAGATCAGCAAGCTCAGTCTGGCTTTGAAGGGCTTCGAGCTCAGAACTCAGGCCTTTGTGGCGCAGTTCGGCAATGTGTGTGATCTTCTCTTCGGCAAGAGCGATTCTGGCCACCAGAACCTCCAGGGAGCGCTGCAGATCGATAATTTTATCTTCTGAGCGCCTCTTCAGCAGTGCTGCATGCTTCAATTTTGCCACTTCGTAGGCACCCCGCTTTACCTCAACGCTTTTGCGAATCTTTTCGCTGTCGATATCGTTTTTCTGTAACTGCAGCTGATATTCTTCGTTTTTCTTTTTAAGCTCAATCTCTTGATCTTTTGCACTTTGAATTAGTTCTTCACAATCAAGAAGGGCAATGCGATCACCAGCCTTAACGCCCTGCCCTTCTTCGGCAATTTCGCTGAGCTTGCCATCGAGGTTGCCAACAATGAACGAAGCGCTGGCGGGCTTGACATCACCTGATGTGCTGACGACACGACGTAGAGAACGTCTGCCAATCACAGCCTTTCGCTTACCTCTGAAACGCGACAACATATCAGCAACGTAATCACCGGAGAACACTGTGCCTGAATAGCCGATCATGAGGTTTGCCGGATATGAGGCAATAGTTGCTTTGACAACGACCTGCGTTCGGCCATCGGGCTTGCTCTGCGGAATCTCGAGGGCCACCGGCACTTTGGTCTCGAAACGGCACGGAAACAGAAGCTCAGGCAAAGCATCGGGTCGGTAAAAAAGCTGAGTTGTTGAGCTTATCAGCAAAGCATCCCGCTGATCGAGAGGAAACTGAACACCACAAAACTCTGAATCGACAATTTTCAAGAAGGTCAGCCCGGGGTAAACCTGGGCACCACGCCGCATCTTAAGCAGTTGAGAACCATCATAGGTATCACCATAAAGAAGCAATCCATCAGCAGGGGCCCTGATTGTCAGCGATGCCAGTTCATTCTCAATCTCATTGGCCTGCAAAAGGCTCTGCTCATATCTTCGCTGTGATTCATTCAGCGAAAACTGGTAATCAGCGAGGTTTTTCGGGGCGGTAAAGCTTGCCAGCTCACTGGCAAGGCTGGCGCGTTCGAGCGCTTCCCGGGCGGCAAAAACTTCTCTGGCATCGGCAAAGTGTTCGACAAAGTCAATCAAGCGCAGCGAAAATGAAGCGGTGAGCTTGTGAACAAGCAGGTCTTTTTCGTGGCTGGCGAGTTCCTGGCGGGCAGCAAAACCTTTTTGTGCCATCTTTTTTGAGGCATCGAACTGTTTTGCCAGCATTTCAGCCCTGACTTTGCCGGCACGATAAGTTTCTTCCTGTTCGGTGAGGCGCAGCCAGTCACGGCCATCAATGGCCCGCTCGTATTCGATCAGGCATTTTGCGTGTTCAAGAGCTGCAAGTTCAATACTTTTCTCTTCAACCTGACGAGCCATACCAAGCAGAGCTTTATCGCGCTCGACACTGATACTGAAACTTTCGAGATCTGATTGCTTTTCTTTAAGGGTCTGATCACGACCACCGGTCGACAGCCGCGCCAGCAGTGTTCCGCTGCTGGCAACGGTGCCTTCTGGTACAAGCTCGACAACCTCAGTAACAAAAGGAGCCATCAGCTGGGTTTCGCGCAGGGAAACAAATTCTCCGCGGACAACCAGGTCAGGCGTTTCTGCCGTAGAGGTCTTGTGACCGGCAGAATCAATAATTTTGCCACAGCCGGTCAGCCCAGGCATCAGCGTCAGTGGCATCATTATAGAAAAAAAGACAGTAACGATTTTAAGAATTTGTCTCATGGGTATAGCAGCGTTCCTTCTGCGACCGGGGCGTTTTTCCAGATCAGCCAGTCATGGTTGAAATCTTCAACTTCAGCCTGGTGTGCTGAAACTCCAAAGGCTGTTTTTAGAAGAATTTCATCCTTGCCGTTGCTGGTTTTAAGAGCATCACGTGGTACAAAAACGCCATGTTTTTCTGAGAGAATGACGCTTACTGTGGCCTTGCTGCCGACCATCAAACTCTCAGAGGCATTCACATTGATAGTGACAGGGAAAAAGCGCACGGCGCTGTCCTGTTTGCCACGTATCCGGCGCGGGGCCTTACTGATGCTGGTGACTTCGCCGGTAAAACTACGTTCAGGCATACCATCAAAAACTATGGTCGCCGAGGCTTTCTCAACCAGCATGTTGGCATCGGCTTCATCGGCCAGAGACTCAAGGAAGTAGCCACCATTTCCGATTACCTGAACGATACTGACACCCTGCCATGCGTCTGAGCCCGGAACAAAACGGTAGTGCCCCCACAGAATCGGGTGAATGACAATTCCAGCGCGAGGGGTCTTGAGAACTGATTCCTGGAGTGTGTTTTCATCTTCACGCAATCTTGATCTGATGCGCTCAAGAATCACTTCAAGATTATTCGACTTGATCTGGGTCGAAATTGAAGCGGCCAACAGCTCATTGCCCGCCAACCAGATTTCACCCGAAGCAACCTGCTTCTGATATTCTATTTTAGCGGTTTCTTCTGGAAGTGGTGGCTCGAGCAACTGTTTTTTAAGGCGACTGGTATAATCATGTTCGATTTCGCGCGAACGCAGTTCGATCTCTGCAATTCGCAGCGAGAAAGGGCTATCAAAGCCTCGCTCAGTTACATTCTTCTTCAGATCAAATATTTTACGGGCATGGGCAAAACTAATTGAAGCAATCTGCAGATCCGTTTCAATTTTCCAGATTTCATCGTCTTTTTTGGGGTGTTTTAGCCACCAGTCATCGTTTTCGGCGCGCTGCAGGTCAAGTCTTTTCTCTTTGAGAACTTTCTGCAGGGCGACGATTTCAGCCGGACCCGCCTGCTGCAGGTTATACATACGATCGAGTTCACCGGCAAGGTTTACCTCACGGTCACGAATACGTTTTCTGGTTGGTTCCATGTTAACTCTTACCACCACGTCACCAGAGGCGACCGTAGAGCCTTCTTCAGCCATCCAGTCGATTTTTCCCCGGCCGAGCTTAAGCCCCACCTCACTTATATCGCTGGATTTAAGGGTTGCGCGCAGATCAAGACGATGCTGTCGGGTTTCGGTAACAAAATGATAATCAGGTGCTTTGCCGGTCGCGGAGGCGTTACCCCCACCCAGACAACCAGCCAGCAGTATGGCGGCCTGCAGAGCGAGAACGGCAAAAACAAGAACCCTATTCATCACCAGAAACCTCTTGCACATCTTCTTGAGCGTTGGTGACAGGAATTATTGCAGCCTTGATGCCCTTTTTTTGCGAAACATTGAGGAAATGAGCCAGCGTACCGGTCTCATAATGCAGACGCAGCCATTCAAGAATCATGCGGGCCTCGCCCTGAATTACCGCCAGGCTGGCATTGTCGTATTCCTGCTGATAGCGTGTAAGATCGAGCAGTGAAATTTTGCCAAGCTGAAAATTAAGCTGCTGGCCTTCAAGAACTTCTGCGGAAAGCCGCATAGATTGCTGCAGCAGGGCAAGGTTGCGCCGGTGAAACTCAAGCCTGGCAAGGGTATCGGCCACTGCCAGTTTAATGTCGTCGTGCTTTTGTGCGAGTTTGGCCTCAAAAGCTTTCAACCTTTCGCGCTGCATTGAAAAATCAAGTTTTTCGCCCTCGGGCCCAAAACTGGTTGAGTAAATTAACGAAACATCCCAGCTTTTATCGGGCATTCCGGCGGCGCTGTCCTGCGAAATCCCGCGACCCTGCCGACCCCACCTGGCGCGCGCCGACAAATCTGGTCTGCTCAACTGCCTCGCCCTTTCGAAGGTAGCCTTGTGCTGTTTATACTGGCTTAAAAACATCTGGTAGTCAGGGCGACTGGCAAGCGCTTCGGCTTCAAAAATTTTGGCATCAAGCTTTTCAGGGATCGCATCAAGAATCGGTTCAAGGGCAAAGCTTGCTATCTGGCGGTCCCAGGCAAGATTGCCCAGCTGGGCAGCCAGACGGCGGTCAGTTTCCTCAACCGTCAGACCCGTTTCGGCATTGCCCGTTTCGGCCTGCTGCATGCGCATACTGGCCTGCTTAAGATCGAGCTCACTGCCAATACCATTTTTCAGCTTAACTTCAGCCTCTTCAACCAGTGAGGCATAAAAACTGAGGTTCTGCACTTTGATAACATGGTTTCTGGCTGCGATCATCCGGTTAAAAAGGCCCTGAAACGACCCATAAAGAATATCGAGCAGCACAGAATCAGCCTGTGCCTTGCTCATTTCGTAATCAGCGTGGGCAATACGCCGGGTTAGCGAATCAACTTTTGCATCGTTACGCAGCAGACCACTTTGCACCCCGAGGTAGAGCGACTGAAAATAGCTGGTCTGAGTGCTGGTATACTCAGTTTTACTCGACGAAAAATCATAACTGATCTGCCCAAGCGGTGTTCGCTGCGAAACCCCGGCACCATAGCCATGTTGCCTGGTGCTGTAATCTTCTTCAAGACCGGTGAGCGAATTATAGCTGCTGTTGGTCGACTTTGCGTTATCGGCACTGTAATAAAAGCGCGGGGAAAAAGCTTCGAGTGCCTTGTGGCGTGCAAACATTGAACCCTCGCGATCATGCATGGTTGCCAATAGATTGCGGTTACCTGAAACCACCATGCCGGCAAATATTGTGAGCGGGGCATTGGCATCGACAGTTTCGCTTGCGGCCAGGCCTGTCAAGAACTGAGACTGAGCCTGAAGCACATTAACGCCCAGGCCAAAAACAAGGCAAAAAACAACAAGCGACAGCCTTACATTCATTTTTTAAGACGCTCCATATCTATATTGAGTGTAGTTTTTGTCTCAATTTTAAGAGCCGGGTTTTCTGGAACAGGAATTCGATAACTGTAAACGATGCGATTGCTCGTCTCGTGGATCCAGTTTTCTTCGAGATCGAAACTGAAGGTGCCGCGCCCCATGCTTTCGCTTTCGGGGTCATCGGGGTGGGCAGTGAACATTTCGGTGGCAAAAACCATCAGCTGGCGGTTTTTTCGATCGAAACCATTGAAACGATAACGGGTATGAAAGGGGGTAGCTGAACCCGAAACATCTTCAACCTGCTGAACCCAGCTATCTCCGGGTTCAAGAGGCTCTTCAGGAAATCTCATCATCGAATGTTCGGCCCCCTGCCATGCGGCGGCTCCGTCCATCCAGCGAACATTGCCAACCCTGTCTATCTGCATAATTGAGTCTACGCCAATTTTAGGAAGATGTTCTTTTGACATGCGCGGGTCAGCAACGACATTATCAATTCTTACCCTGACCACAGCCTGCTCTTCATCGCAGCTGATGATTTTCTGGCTGATGTACATATCTATTTTAACGGGGTTTGACATGCTGCCGCCCGGGGCGGTGATATCAACCGAACCGGTAATGGCAATGCGGTAGAAAATTTCTTTGCCGTTCACAAAACCATATCTGAATAAATATTTGTTCATGGGCGAATTTTAACTGATTTATAAATAATTTGCCAGCGCAGCCGTGGATTTCATAGATATTTGGTTAAGCAAAAACTGAGCTTTGTCGATAATGCCTGAGTTGAGAATACCTCTTTAAATACTGGTGGCCATAATGAAATTGCGGTTTTATATATTGTCTGCTCTACTGGCTACTCTGCCATCGATTGTTGCCGCATCGCCCTCCACAACAGATATGCTGCTGGATGGAAATGCCATCGATCTGCTCGTTGGCACACCGGCCGGGATAAGTGAACCCCTTGATCCAAGACGCACCCGGGTCGGCAAAAGTCAGCAGTTCGATTATTCGGGGCTGCTCGATGACGATTTTCAGGCAGACGCGACCTTTGATCAGCTGATCTGGACAGACGCGGAAGAACAACCGGCGGATGAAGATCTTACTGAGTCTCAGTTTCTCGACCTGCTATCTGAAACTGATGAGATTGAGCGCACCGAAAGCGATGATACGGCAAATACTGAGGCAAATTCTTTTGATTCCGTTGAAACAGAACCTCAGCTGAGATAATCTAGAGAAAAGTTTTTCAGGAGGGTGACTGCATGTCCCAGATCCGGCGCCGGAAAAAGTATTTTATCAAACCCGGCTTTCAGAGCAGGTTGACCGCGATTTTTATTCTGATCGTCATTATCGTCGCTAACATAGTTGGCGCTCTGGTCTACGGCTTTTCTGTTGAAAAACTCGAAAGCAATCTCGTTGAAGAAGCCAAACTTCCGGTTGACAGCAAGCAGTTAGGGCAGGCTCTCCTACCCGGGGTTATTATTGCAGAGCTGATCAGCATCTTTGTGGTGGCATTCATCTGTATATTTGTGACGCATACGATAGCGGGGCCTGTCTACCGCATGGAAAAGGTCGTTCGCAACATCGGCGAAGGTGATTTGACCCACTTCATCAAGCTGCGCCCCAAAGACGAACTTAAAGACCTTGCCGACTCGATGAATGAAATGACTATGGGGTTACGCAATAAGGTTATCAGCTTCAAAGAATCGGTTGCAACTATTCGCGACGGTATTATCTTCGCCAAAACCACCGGCAACCTTGGCAAGCTCGATGAAGTAATGAAATCAGTCGAATCAATGGAAGAATCACTGCATTCATTCACACTCGAAAAAGAGCGCCGTGAACGCAAATCAGACAACGAAGATACCAGCGAAACTGCAGAAGCTTAAATTAAAGCCACAAAGCATTATTAAATTAAAAGTTAATCCCGGGAAATCACCTGATACCGGGATTAACTTTTTTTAGCACACTGGCAGCTGTATCCCGTGCGGTCACCGGAATTCGCTTGATAGCATAAGGGTTGCTGCCCGGTTCATTATAGCCAGCAGCGCTGGTAAAGTGCATTTTAAAACCATTATGGCGGGCAATAGCCGTAAATTCACTGTTGAATCGCCCGTAAGGCCAGGCTATCGCTTCAGGTCGCCGGCCGGTCAAGCCTTCGAGGCGAGCCGAAGAGAGACGGAGATCTCGATTGAGAAGTCGCAAAATCGGGTTATCGGCCCCGGATCGAAATGCCTCAAACATTTTCGTAGACTCGGTATGAAGATCATGGGTATGAGAACCAAATTCAAAAAAGCCTGACTCTGACATCTCCCTGATCTGATTATCGCTCAGATATCTTGCGAACTGTGGCTTTCGCCCAATACGGGCCGTAACGACAAAAACTGACATCGGTGCTTCTAGTTTTTTCGCAACCGGCAAAGCATAGGTGTACAAGCTTTCATAACCATCATCAAAAGTAATAAGCACTGGCCTGGCAATGTCGCAAAGAGCTCCAGCAAGAAACAAACGCGCCTGAGTGAGACTA
>JAQUZA010000066.1 GCA_028691595.1 Candidatus Rifleibacteriota bacterium | reverse complement strand
GACTGCTTGAGATTTTCAGCGTTCTTGTTCAGGGCGTGACGTTTGGCCTGATCACCTATTCTGTATTTCGGGTCATGGTGACTATAATGCTTGGAGCAATAGAATGAATGAGCAAAATCTTCGTCGCGAAGTCATAACATTTTGCCAGCTGGTGTCGGTTGCTCTGAGAAGTGGCCGGCCCATTCCCGAGGCCTTGAGTGACCTCAGCGGCAGGCTGGCAGATACTCAGGCATCGATCTGGGCCAAAAACCTGGCGCAAAAAATGTCAGAAGGGCACCCGGTTGACGAAATATGCCATGAAATGAGCGGTTTTGACCCGGTTCTGGCTCGTCTTATGCCACTTTTGGGTAATGGCCGTCTTTTAAAGGTTCTGGAGCTTTACACCGGTTTTCTCGTTAACCTTGAACGGGTGCACGAGAACCTTAAATCAGCACTTTTCTACCCGACTGTTGTCATTAGCCTGCTGCTGGCAAATCTTGTGCAGTTGAATTTTGGCCTTTTTAAGCATGTTTTTCAGAGCTCGGCTGTCGAAAGTGCTGACTTTCCGCTGATGCTGCGTTTGCTGTATTTTGCCGAAGTCGATCTCTGGCCGTTTTCGCTGCCGGTTCCTCTTTTAATGCTTGCAACTTTTATCTTCATGGCCAGGGCAATGTTGCTCGGCCGTCTCAGCAGCAGTTCAGTGGTTGCCAGGGTTGCCCGTTTCAGCGATGCCCTGAGATTACAGGAAAAGGGCCGCCTGCTTGGAGTTATCAGTCTTTACCTGCAGGCCGGCTTCAGCGTGACCAATGCCGTCGAAAAATCTGCTGAACTGGCAGGTGGAAGCGATACGGTTGCTTTGAATGCGGTCGCCAGGGCTCTCGGTAACGGCGAAAAGCAGGAAACTGCCTTTGCTCTCAGCAGTGTTCTCAGTGATTTTGCTGAGGGTGCCGCTGAATCTGCTGCCTTGCCTGAACGCCTTCAATACGCCTCTGAAAGCAATTACAGGCATTCATATAGCCTTCTTCGCAGAATTTCAAATGAAATGATGCTGGTGGCACTTCTGTTGACGGGAGTCTTTGTGATGCTTATTACCTCAGGTGTTTTCGGGTCCTACTACTGGGCGATCTGGAGCATATGAAAATGAAAACCAGACATGGAATGACTCTCATTGAAATCTCTCTGACCATTACGCTCGTTTCAATAATGCTTCTCGGGCTTTTTGAACTGTCTCAGGTTCAGCGCAATGTTGTCAGAAGGCTGCAGAACAATACAACCGCCCTGTTCCTGCTCGAAAGCATTAAAAATCAGATCAGATATGAACTTGATCAAGGGGTCGAAATCACTGACCTGCATTCTGAAAGCCTTGAAAAGCTTATTGATAGCGACTTGTGGAAGATAGAGCTGAAGCCGCAGCCAGAAAACCGTCTGGTGGTGGTTTCACTTTATAATGCCGTTGGTGGTCGTTACCGGGTGCTCTATAAAATGGAGGTGCAGCAATGAAAAGATCAGGCTTTACACTTATTGAGCTGATGATAGTAATTGCAGTGCTGAGCATTGCCATGAGTTATATTTTCCCGGGCCTTCAGGCGGTAATTCTTGAAGAAAAGCACCACACCAAAGTATTGCGCGATGCAGCCAGCCTTACAACTCTTTATGGTCTGATGTCAACTGAGCTGAAATTTTGCTCAGCCGTGGAATCGGCAGACGAAAAGGGCGTGCGCTTTGATCAAAACCGGGCAATAATTGTTCATGATGGTGGCAGAAGAATTCAGATCGGCAAAAGACACATCAGACTCGATGGCGGTGCCCGTTGCTGGGGTTTTGAAAAGGTCGATGACCGCACCTTTTCAACACAGATAAAAAACGGGCATGAGAACATCAGAGTTATCTGGCGCACAGGAGCAGAAAGATGAATAAGCGCAGAGGTTTTTCCATATTCTTTATTTTTCTGGTAATCATGCTGATACTGTTTGCCAGCTTTTTTTCGCAGACCGTCGAGATGTACAGTATCGGGCGACGACAGACGTTTTATCTCCAGAAAAACGCGGTGATTCAGCCAATTCCCGTTTTGCCAGAAGTTCCGGCCCCCTGGCAGGCTGCACCCGAAGACCGCTGATACAAAAAACAGATGAGTTCTGACCAGCATAACATTGAAGTTCTTCTACAATCCTCAGTTGCCAGGGAGCGGCAACAGGGGGTAGTGCTGGCAGCACGTGGCAACCATGTTGCTCTTATTCCAACAATAACGGTTCTGGCAGGGGCCGACCCCGACCAGGAAACCCGATATTTTGCACGCAAGGCTCTTGAACACCTGCAGCAAATTGCTCAACCCGTGCAACAGGAACCTGATAAATTTTCGGCCGTCGATATCGAAAAACTCTTCCATTCAGATGATCCACATGCCAGGTTTGCCGGCCTGAAAAAAGTTCTTGCCGAAAAAACGCCGACCGGCAGGTTTCTGCTGCTCGATGCATTGGCCCGTGAACCGATCGTTCAGATAAGAGCGAGCCTCATCATCGGTGTCGGTCATTTTCGTAATCCAGAAGATGTTTCCGCTCTTGCACCATACCTGAAAAATGAAGATGCGAGGGTGCGTGCCAACACAGTTGAAGCTCTGTCTTTGATTGCCAGCGAAGAAGCCTATCGCTTCATCATCTCGATGATGAATGACGACGATAACAGAGTTAAAGCCAATGTCCTCAAGTCGCTCCAG
Organism: Candidatus Rifleibacteriota bacterium; assembly: GCA_028691595.1. Classification (GTDB taxonomy): domain Bacteria; phylum Muiribacteriota; class Ozemobacteria; order Ozemobacterales; family Ozemobacteraceae; genus Rifleibacterium. The sequence continues at coordinate 8,700 of JAQUZA010000066.1, read as the reverse complement.
GAAGTGGGAGGGCAGTCACTTTTTAATCTGCTGAAAAAAATGGCTGTTGATACGCGGCCATGGGCAAGAGCTTCAGCGGTTTTTGCTTTTACCCGCATCAAGTCACCACAGTCGCTTGTCGTTCTCGCTGGTATTGCCCAGTCAGACAATGATAAAAATATTCGGGCCAGGGCTTTACATGCTATCAGGCTTGAAAAGGATGCGGGCAACCCGGCTGCGGCAGTCATTCTCGAAAAAATTGAAACTGCTTCTTCTACCCCGGCTGCCGCCGCACCAGGCGACACTTCAATTCAGACACTTCAAGAACCCTGCAGCGAAAAAGAACTGCCGGAGTTTCTCGCCAGCCGGGAACCCGCGAATCGTTATCTGGCACTGGCAAGAATTAATAAAGAGAATCTGTCTCTTGTTCATGACTGTTTTATAAAGGCCTTTGACAGTGAAGATGATTATTTTCTGCTGGCTCTAATGTTGAACATTGTCCGCGATCATAACATCGGGGCCTGTTTTAACCGTGTCAGGCTGCTTCTCAACCATTCTGATGAAAGAATTCGAGCCAACGCCGTCGAAGCCCTGGCTGTGATCGATCTGTCGCGCGCCTGCGATTATCTTCCACAGATGCTCGATGACAAAAACAGCAGGGTTGTGGGCAACGTCATTATTGCCCTGAAAAAGACCTCACGCATCGATGTCATCGTTGAGCTTAAACGCATGCTTGCCAAAGGTCGTGAGTCATTCAAGCATAGCGCAGTTTATGTTCTTCAACAAATCAGAGAGCCGCTTGCCGTGGCTCTGATCGAAAGGTTGATCCGCGACCCAAATCCGCGCCTTCGCGATAAGGCCCTGGCGGTTTTGCAGGCTTACGCCAGCCAGAAGGTTCCTGGTTCTACAGCTCTGTTAAAAGACGTTGAAAAGCAGATTGCCCTCGAGAGAAGCAGAGATTCGTTTTTTGAAAACAGTCTCGATGTTGCTTTTGCCGGCGTGATCAACCTTATCAAAGCAAAAGCGCAAATAGAAAATGCCAGGGTAGAGAAAATTATTTATGAAAGAACTCCGCAATCAGAAAAGGCCGCGCTTTTAAGTCTGGCCGAAAAGTGTGTTCAGATGAAGCTTATCGATGCGCGGACATCTGAATCGCTTGATATAATCGATCGTGAGCTCAAGACCGTAGAAAACCTGCTTGTTCAGACAAAAGCCGGGTCTGGCACTATAATCAAAGGTCTTCAGGAAACTGCTCAACAGGTTTCTGAAGAACAATTGCTCAACATTGAAAAGGGAAGCCTGGTTTCAAGACGTGAAGGGGTTCTTGCCGCATTTGCCTTTGATTATTTTACCGGCAGGGCCAATCTTGACAGCAAGACTCTGGCGCAGCTCAGAGCCGAGTTTGGCAGGGTCGAAGGCAGTCTCTGCTCAGTTGTTCCCCAAAAGAAATTTTCGATGCTTCCTGCTTCAGATGCTGCAGTCGGCGAAATATTCGATATAACCATGCGACTTTATCAAAAACATGTTTATCATTTTTCGCTCAAAACGATCATGCAGTTTTTGAAATGGAGCCTGGGTTTTTTGATTCTTTCTGGTATCGGCGGCTTTTTTATGGCAATAAGCCCGCCTGTAGCAATCATTTTTCTCATCGCTTTTGTACCTTATTATTCTTACAAGTCCCTTGGGATGATGGTCGAATGGAAGATTACCATGGCTCTAATGGTCGAAGATTACATTCACGGCCGTGAGTTAGACAATGAGCGACTGAAGAGCAAAATCGCCGCTTTGTTTAAGCCGGTGTTCGATTATTCGATAAAAAAACATCTTTTGCTCGGAATGTGGCTGCTTTTATCAAGCGTCTGCAGCGGTGTCATATTTTTTGCCGCAAGCATGGTTGGCAGGCAGGGGCTTGTTTTTTCCCTGGGCACACTTCTCGCAGTCATTGTAGGTATTCTGGTCATGGCCTCGGTATATTTTAAATATCTTCTGGTCGAACCTGCTTCAATTCTGCTGCCTGGCCAGGACCCATTCATAGTCTCAGAAAAAATCTATTCGCAAAATCGTCTGAAACTCGGTTCACTGTTTATATTTGCAACCTTCATCATGACGATAATCACCGGTACTTCAACCGAAATTATGACCTTCTTCATGCCGGTGCTGCCTCTGGTCATCTCGGTTGTAATTATTCAGGTTCTGTCGTTTGTTTCTGAAATCTGTCTGGCACCAATAGTTTTTTCAAATATTGTTATCTATTGCCTGATGAACGTCAAAACAGGCGAAAAACTCTGATCAGGCTTTTCCTGAGCGTTTATAGAGTGTCGCCAGACCAACCCCTGCCAGAAAGCCGAAAATGTGAGCGTCAAAAGCGACGTTTGCCCCTATTCGGCTCGATTGTGACATTTGCAGCATGTTCAGCAGCAGGTAGCAGCCAAGCACCACAATCGCCGGAACATCGATACGCCTGATAAAAAACCAGATCGGGCAAAAATAGCTGGTTATCTTGTTTCTTGGAAATAGTATCAGATAGGCTCCCATTACTCCGCTGACTGCTCCGCTCGCTCCAATCATGGGAACCCCTGAGGTGCTCTGCAAAACTGCGTGCGCCAGGCTCGATACCACGCCCACGATCAGATAAAATGCCGCAAATAGCGGTAGTCCAAGCCTTTCTTCAACATTGTCCGAAAAAATCCAGAAGAACCACATGTTGGTAAGCAGATGCATCCAGCCGGCATGCATGAACATACAAGTCAGGGGCATCAGCCATAACCAGAAGCCTGATGACTTTACTGTGAGAATTTCTGATAATAGTTCGGCCTGAAGTTCTGAGACTTGACTCTCGGCCTTTTGGTCGGCCGGTGGCAGAAAGTTCTGCATTGGAATCTTATACGTGGCTTCTTCGGCAAAAAACGCCTGTGGAACCAGCCCGTGACGGTAAATAAAATGAACCAGATTTGCCCGCCCGGTCGGGCCGATCCCTAGAATCACGGAATAGAGGTGCACAAGCAGGCACAGCCCGATGATCGTGTAACTGACTATCGGTACTGTTTTAACTGTTTCATTGTTCTGATCATGCAGAGGAAAAAACATTAATTTATGCCGCCCCCGTTGCTGGGGGCGGCCTCTTTAAGGATAGGGTGCGGTTTTCTCAGTTTTTGAGGCCCGAGTGCCTCAATAGAGCTTCTGTTGAAGCATCACGACCACGAAACAGTCGATAAACGTCTGTCGGGTGTTTGCTGCCACCAAGAGCCAGAATAGTGTCACGATATTTGCGCCCAAGCCTTCTAACAGCTTCCTCGTTATCGAGACCGGCTTCTTCAAAAGCTGCGAAGGCATCAGAGCTTAGAACTTCAGCCCATTTGTAGCTGTAGTAACCAGCTGAATAACCACCAGAGAAAATATGCGAGAAACTGCACAAGAATTTCTCGTGTTCGTAGGGAGGCATAACGCTGGTTTCGGCAGCTATGCGCCTGGCAGCCGCAAAGGGCGATTCGTTGCCATTGACATCAAAGTAATGATGCAGATACATATCAGTTTTGCTGAATTCAAGCTGCCGCAGCATTACTGAGCCGGCTCTGAAGTTTTTGGAGGCCTTGATTTTTTCGAACAGTGAATCGGGGAGGGTTTCGCCCGTTTCATAATGTTTGGCCATGCTGAGAAGAGTAGGGCGATTGTAGCACCAGTTTTCCATGAACTGGCTGGCAAGTTCGACCGCATCCCATTCGACACCGTTGATACCGGCAGCTTCAGCCTCATCGATAACAGTCAGCATGCCCTGTGAACCATGACCGAATTCATGAAACAAAGTTGTCACTTCGTTGAAGCTCATGAGAGATGGCTTGCCATCCACCGGCGGGGTACCGTTACAGACAAGATAAATGACCGGCAGTCTGGGCTTGCCATTGATAATTCGACGGCCGAAGCATTCGTTCATCCATGCGCCACCGCGCTTTTCGGCCGGTCGAGAATAGGGGTCGAGGTAAAAATGGGCGATGGTGTTGCCGGTTTCGTCGTTTATATCGAAGAACTGCACATCTTCATGCCATTTTGGCACATCTTTCTGTTGTGACCGCGTGATTTTTACGCCAAACAGTCGTTCGGTCAGGCCGAATAAACCATCGAGAACGCGTGGCAGCGGAAAATAGGGCCGCAGCTGATCGTCAGTAAAGTCATAAAGCTTTTCGCGAAGTCTTTCTGCCCAGAATGCTGAATCCCAGTGCATGAGAGGCTCTTTCTGCCCTGATTCGGCTGCCAGCTTTTTTAATTCTTCAAGCTCTTTTTCGGCAAAAGGCCTGGCTGGTTTTTCGAGCTCGGCAAACATCTTTTCGACCGTTGCCACATCGGGAGCCATTTTCGTGTCGAGGCTGAGTTCGGCAAAGGTTTTAAAGCCAAGAATCTGTGCCTCTTCACGGCGCAGTTTGAGCAATTCACTGATTATGGCAGAATTATCAAATTTTTCGCCTGAAGCACGGGTCATCATGGCATGATAGACCTGCTGTCGTTGCTCACGATTGCGACTGTGCTGCATAAATGGGCCTGAACTGGGGTAGTCGAGAGTGATTCTCCATGGCCCGTTTTCCGGGTCGGCCTTCTGCCCTTCTGCACCTTTTTCTCTGGCATAAGACTGGGCAGCGAGCTGTTTGAGATTGTTTGGCCAGCCCTCTGTATCTGATTTGCTGGTGATTATCAATTCATAGGCTTTGGTTGCGTCGAGAACATTGTTGGAAAAATCAGTAGCAAGTTTTGACTTGCGGTTGATGATCTCGTTGAAGCGTTCTTTAACCTTGCCTTCAAGGCCTACACCAGCATGTTCGGCAGATTTTATCTTCTTTTCAATGATGCGTTGGCGTGCGTCACTGAGAGAGGCAAATTCGGCGCTCGCCTGCAGCTTTTTCAGGCCCTGATAAATCGGCTTGCTCTGAGACATACGCAGGCTGAAATCGATAACTTTGGGCAGAACTTCCTGATGTGCTTTACGCAACGCATCTGAATTTTTAACACTTACAAGGTGGTTGATCACTCCCCAGGTGTATTCAAAAGGGGTGTCGAGTTCTTCAAGTGGCTGACAAAGGCCTTCCCATGTCGGAATGATGTTTGCCTCAATTTTCTGCAGCTGAGATTCTACCTCGGCAAGGGTAGCTTCCATGGCGGGTATAACGTGTTCGGGCGTAATCTTGTCGAATCTGGGTAAGCCTTCACGTGCCATCAGAGGATTATTGTGAATACTCATAAGAATTCCTTTCCATATAGCAATTTAATGCAGATATTCTAGATTGTTTCGCTGTCATTGCCAAACAAAATATTCGACCAGCCTTATGAGCACTCAATAAATGTTACCTTTTGCTCAATTTGACTTCGCTTTCTTCCGATAAGGGGAAGTATGAAAAAACTGCTGGCACAATTTTCTTATGGAAAAAAAATTCTGGCCATTATTGTTGGCCTTTTCGCTGCTCTGGCAGTGGGATGTACCGACAAATCAGGGGCTATAGAAGAACCCCTGCCGCCCTGGTCATACGTTACACCAACCGTTCAGAATCTGAAAACCTATGCCACCAGTATCTCGAAATGCAGCGGCGGAATTCTCCGCCTGACCTGCGACTGGGTCAGCCCTAACACGGTTTCAACCGCTACGGCTTATGTGGGTTTTGTGCGTACTATTCAAGACCCCAAAACCGAACCAATAGGGGTGATTGCCTCTGATGTCGCTACTATAAGTAAAGATATCAGGGCCGGGTTAGCGTGGCAGACAACCATTGCTACCACCACTGAAATTCCCTGTGTTGCTTCCGATACCGAGGCTTTTTATGCGAAGTTTTCTGTGCCGATTTCGATCCCCACCAGAATTGGCACTGACGAAACAGCGGGCCAATGGGGCGCAGAGATCCCGTTTGCGCACAATGATATTGCCAGTGCCCCGCTGGGCGTGCATCAGATGATTTTCTATATGTACATCAACCATCAGAAAACAAACACTCTGTCATTTGAGCTGACTTTTGTTCCCTGAAGAATAAATAATTCGTCGCCCCCTGATCAGAATTTTTTCATCGAAATCAGGGATTCATCAGCAAGAACTTCATCGCGAAGCGGACAATCATGTAAATGATCGCAGCTCTTGCAGTATTTGTTCTTTCTTGGTGCGAACTCTTTTTCGTGAATCATCTCATAGGCTGTGCTGTCGATGGTTTCAACAACCTTGGGAATATCATCACGGGTGCGCGTCGTCTCGATTTTTACATCGTGATCAAGCATCAACAGTGATAATTTGCTGATTTTAAGCCCAAGGGTGTCTTCGCAGGCCCAGTAGTAGATGCTCAGCTGTTTGTCGTGGTCAACGGCATCCTGGCTGCGCATCGTTGGTTCGGTTTTGTAATCGAGAATTTCGTAGGTGCCATCTTCGAGTTTGTCGATACGATCGATAAAACCGGTCATTACTGCATATTTGCCGCATGGAATCTCAAAGTAGTCTTCGATTGAATACGCCGGTTTGAATTCGACATTCTTGATGTAACTGTTGTAATACCTGGTTATCTGTCTGATGCCATCCTGGCGGTATTGTTCTTCGGTTGCGTCAGAATCAAAGCCTTCACGATGGGTCATGCGCACTTCATCGAAAATCTCAAGAACCCTCTCGAGCGAGGGTTTTGGAATGGGGTTCGTCGGGTCATATACCCGCTCAAAAGTTTCGTGGATCGTTGTTCCGAAACTGAAGAAGGGCTGCGGCTTGGGCGGAACTTTGTCTATATAAAGCTTGCGATATGACCTGGGGCAATTCAAATACAGACTCATTTTTGAATAGCTGAGTCTGATTCTTTGTCTGAATTGCTCCTGGGTTTCACCGGCCATTTCGTGGGGCTTGACCTTCCATTCGGGGCATGGTCCATAAAACTCACACCAGGCGCAGAGAGAACCTTTCTTTGCCTCAAATTCATTTTTGTTTATGGCTCCAACCAGCTCTGCCATTTTCATTTTGTGTAATTTGATGTCATCTTCGCTGGGTACAAGGCTGTAGCGCTTGTTGTTGGCCATGAAATGATAGGAAACCCTGGCAATGCGCCCGGGCCATTTCTGGTTGGCAGCCAGAAACATGTTCATCAGGCTGGCATCCTCGTTGATGACACGTTCGTCCGGAACTTTTTTTCCGGTTTTGTAGTCGATGATTTCGAGCTTACCGTCAGGGAGTTGATCGATGCGATCTATCTGTACCACTGTATCTACGCCGTTCCAGCTCCATTTGGCCGCTTCTTCAAACATTACCGGGTTCTCGCTGCCGTCAAGGCCTTTAAAGTAATCTTCAAGCATGATATTGGCTCTGACTCTGAAACGTTCTTCTTCTTCAGGGTCGGCGTAGCCGTCAGAAATCCAGTATTTGTTGAGTATCCCCCTGAAGGGGTTGGCTTTAACCCGCCCTGGTTCGTAATTTTCGTGAAAATCCCTGAGGGCGAAGTGTATAGAGCGGTCAAAGCTCAGGTTGGGTGTTGGCCGTGATTCTTTTGGCACCCGGTCGATATATTTCATGCGGTATTTCAAGGCACATGACTGGAAACAGTTGATTTTGCTCGGCGACAACAACATGCTTTTTGCGTCTTCACAGATGTCGAGGTAGTCGCAATAGCCGCACAGTGGGTTGCGTTGCCCCTCAAAGGTTCCTTCCTGGTTTTCTCTGACGAATTCGCTTAACGAAAGTTTCAGTTTCTCGATATCCTGATTCGTTGGTGTGAAAGGAACCACATCGCCGGTAAGCAGATAAATATAGGATAGTTTTTCAATTCTGCCGGGATAGAGGCGATCGGCTATGAACCAGTTGTAGATGCCACTGAGATCGAGTCTGGCTTCATGCGGGGTCATGGCTTTTTTGGCTGTTTTATAAATTATTACATGAAAATTGCCGTTGGCCAGCTGGTCGATACGGTCGAAACGGGTCGTTAACACCAGATCTTCGAAGCCAACTCTGGCTTGCTCACCCAGAGAATGCACCTTCGGAAAACTCAGTTTAATAAGCTTGTTCAGGTTGTCGAAGGCAGAGTAAGCCTTGCTCATTACATCCTGTCTGGCTTCCCGGCTGAGGTCGGGTTCCTTTTCGAGACGCAAAGAAGCCTTTTCGAGCAGCGCGCCCGCTTCTATCAGTTTGCCGCCGCTGAGATATTCCTGCAGCATTGATTGTAAAAGCTGATAGAGAACGAGAGCCGGCTTTTCTTTGTCGGGGACGGGAGCCTTGTCTATATATCTGAACTGATAACGCCTCGGGCATTCGCGCAGGGTCTGAATCTTCGACATTGAAACGATCAGGCGTTTTTCGCCGCAGACAGAGTTGAGCATACAACTGGCGCAGGCCGGCCCGCCAAGCGGCTCAAAGTTTTTCCGGCGAATTTGTTCGCCGACGCTTTGCAGCAGTTGCTGCCCTTTGCGGATCAGGGCCTCATTCACGTTGATTCGAACTTCTTCGCTGTGTCGCAAAAATATACAGGCGTAACTTTTGACTTTTCCGGGCCAGCGGTGGTCTGCAGCGGCGCAGATTGCCGCAATAACCGGGTCGGTAAGCAGGTCGCTCTGACTGAGAAGTCGTTTTCCGCTTTTGTAATCGATCAACACCAGACCATCGTCTGCCTGTGAATCGATGCGGTCAATCGTAGTCTGAAAACAGAATGAGTCAGTATTGAATTCGATGAATTCATTGACCAGCTTTGTTTTCGATTTGGGAAAAAGCTTTTTTAGATAATTTGCCAG
>JAQUZA010000065.1 GCA_028691595.1 Candidatus Rifleibacteriota bacterium | reverse complement strand
CCCCCCGGCGTTTGCTGCTTTTGCAGCATCTTCAGGGGTCTGATTTGCAGTTTTTTCTTCGGCAGCCTGTTCGGCAGCCTTTTTAGTAACATACGGAATCGCATCGAGTGCTTTTAGAGCCTCGCGAGCCTTACGTGCCACCAGAGGGTGTTTGTGGTATTGAACTTTTGAAATAACCTGCCTGAGCCCGTTATTAACAATATTAGGCAGAAATGGCGCAACGTTTTCCAGCACCCATTCATCAGGGGAGCCAAGGGCGTAGTCGAGCACAATCGCCAGTTCATTTACGGGCATGCTGTGTATAACGCTGAAAGCCGTCTCTGAGACATAGGGGTCAGGGTCGGTAATCAGATTCAGCACATAAGCAAAGTGAGTTGGTCGCCCGCTTTTAATCGCCTTTTCGCAGGCCATGGCCCGCACATCGGGGTCAGGATGATTGACGCAGGCTTCGATAAATTCAAGCGCATCTGGCGGAATTGCTTCGCCCATTGCCCCGAGAGTAGCGATAAGCATCTCGCTGGTGCCAAACCTGCAGAGATACTTCCACATGCTTGGCTGCAGGTCGCCGGCCCCGGTGCCCTTCTGAAGAAGTTCGAGAATTCGCCTCTCCATTGAAGAATCGCGCGGAAACGCTTCGACCGTGAGCACTACCTGCATCATAAAAACCGCGACCTGCTCATTCTGCTCAAAAGAAATAGCCTTTTTAAGCTCAGGCAGCAGATCCTGGCGCCGGTCGAACAGCACCCGATAAACAGCAGCCCGCTTAGCTTCAAGATCCGAGCTATAAAATTGTGATATTAGCTCCTTAGTCATAGTTGAAAGCTCGTTTTAAAACGTTTCTGCTTGAGCAAAGCTGCCAGAATTCTCATCTTTGGCCGACAATACTGGGACCATGCCTGGGAGAAAAGGCCATTCGATTCCGATTTGCGGGTCATTCCATTTAATGGCTCTTTCATCATCAGGCCGATAAAACTCGGTGCAGAAATATTCAAAGTCTGCAACTTCTGAGAGAACGAGAAAGCCATGCGCAAAGCCCGGTGGCACATACATCATCAGACAATTTTCGTCTGAAAGAATCTGCCCGAACCAGCAACCAAAAGTTTTTGAGTTCTTTCTGAGATCGACAGCCACGTCAAAAACGCTGCCTCTGGCAACTCTGACAAGTTTGCCCTGGGGAAACTGCCTCTGATAATGCAGACCCCGCAAAGTGCCCATGCGGCTTCTGCTGTGATTGTTCTGAACGAAAGCGACATCAAGGCCCGCATCCTTGAATTTTTTTTGCTGCCAGGTTTCAAGAAAGAAGCCTCTGGCGTCTCTGAAAACCGCGGGTTCGATCAACAATACACCATCAAGTTCGCAGCAGCTGATTTTCATGTATTTTCCCGGTTATTCAAAAATTTGTTCGATATTTTTCAGTCGCAGGTTTAAGTATCGCGCCTGATCATAAGGGTTAGCAAGTTCTATTTTGCCTTTGTTCAGAAAACTTTCCAGCCCCAGCGATTGAAATATTTAATGGCACTGCTGATGAACATGGCGGCGAATTTCCAGCTTTTATGGGCAGAGCGCTCCCAAAAGTGGACCACTTCGGCTTCCGGAACAAAAATCGTTTTCATTCCCTCTTTTTGGAACCTTCTGCAGAGATCGTAGTCTTCGAAATAAAGAAAGAAGTGTTCGTCAAAACCTTTGAGTCGGCGCAACTGCTCTGTCCGGCCAAGTATGAAAGAGCCGCTTAAAAGGGGGACTTCAGCAATTGAGTTATAATCGATATCCTTCATCTCATAAGCATCCATTCGTTTCTTGAAAAAGCGCTGCAATCGGGCCGGGCAGAATTTTCTGAGAAAAAGGTCGAAAATCGCCGGGTATCTTTTATTCAAATACTGGATCGTGCCGTCTTCATTCAGCACTTTCGGCGCAATCAGGCCGGCGCTGGCGTTCGCCTCAAGAAAGTCGATCATGCTGCTGAAAGTGCCGGGTCGAACCAGCATATCTGAGTTCATAATGGCAAAATACTCAGAGTTGCAGCGCTCGAGGTTGAGGTTGTGATTACCACCGTAACCGGTGACTTTTTCGTTTATGAGAATATCGACCTGCGGAAAACTGCCCCTGACAAACTCGATTGTCTCATCTTCGCAGCGGTTAGCCACGAGAAGAATCTGACAGTTGATGTCTTTCGTGTTTTCTACTATCGTCGGCAGCAAACGCCTGATATGATGCACCTGATTCAAACTGATCAGAGAAACAGCCAGCCTGTATTTTACATTGCCTTCAAGTGTCATGATTTTTTCCGGTTCCATTGAACTTTATCCATCTCCCGGCGGCAGCATCGAAAAATTTGATTTTTTTTGCTGGAGCCCCTGCATAAATGCAGGCTGGCTCGACATTGCCAGTTACAACAGAATTGGCGCCAATAATTGCTCCTCTTCCAATCGTAACCCCTGGCAAAATGGCTACTCCTTCTCCGATCCAGACGTTATCCTCGATAACTACCGGCGCTGCCACAATTTCCCTGGCCGCTGGCGGAATTTCCGGGGAACTTTGTTGATTCCCTGCATAGTCACCGTGATTATGGTCACTGATAAACACTTTTGAAGCGATCAGAACGTTACTGCCTATTTTAACCGATTTAACAGCCGCGATATGCACGTAATCGTTCACCTCGACATTTTCGCCAATTGTCAGAACCTTTTCGTTTCCGTCAAAAAAGGCATCCAGCCTCATGCCAACCCCTGCAGTGAAGCCTATGCCAAGCTCGATATTCTTCGAACCCCTTATGTAATAAGGCCTTCTGATAATTCTTGCCCCAGCAAAGAACAGACGCGTACCGAGCAGGTCAATCGCCAGCCTGACAGCACCTTGCCAGCCATACCTTGCGAGGAGTTCACCAGTGCTTTTGACGCGCTTTGTCATTCATTTATTCCTGCTTTTTTCCATCTTGGCAACAACAGACAATAATGTAACCTTTTCGAGCTGATAAAGCCAGTAAACTGCTCTAACGGGCAAACTCAGATTAATGCAGAAGAATTCCGAAAAGCCGGCAATACACTTTAAAAAAAGCGCAGGAAAAAAACTCAGCAGATAAACGAGCCTGGCCAGAAGAGTGACATTGAAAATATCAGGATGAATCCTGCCAAGAAGCCAGTAATTTGGAATAGAGATCCGCATCTTCTTAAAAAATTCTTCGCGCGTCTGCAGCCCGATATGAGACACCGGGTTTTCGACATGAGTGAGGCTGTAGCGTCTGACAACGCGGATAGCCCATTCCTGATCCTCATAGCCATAAGTCCTGAAGCGTTCATCAAACTTACAGACCTGAAAAACAGCTCTCTTAGCAAAAATATTGGAGGTTAGAACATAACGCCATTTTTCAACATTCTTTGTTTCTGTGGTCACATTCGAAGCCATTTTCATCAGGTCAAAATAAAAATCAAATTTTGGCTCAGGCAGCAAACGCTGCTCATAAGACGTTCCACCACAGACGACGTCATAACTTGCGTTCCTGGCAGTCCCCAGATAATGCCTTAAGAAATCCTGGCGGTCCGGCAGAACGTCAGCATCGAGAAACAATATCCAATCGGTTTTCGCCAGGCGAATCAGCTTGTTTCTGGTCTTGCTTCGCCCGCCGTTTTTTCTGGCAACGAAATAACGAACCTCTTTGTCTCCCAAAGAGCTCACCAGATGCTTATTCTTGTCTGAAGCTTCTTTATCTGTAGAACAGTCGTCAAGAAATATGATTCTGACGCCACTCTCCGGCAAGAGCTTTTTTTCGCAAGTCAGCTTTTTAAGCAGGTTCTCGATATCATAGTTAAAAACCGGCACAAGAACCGTAAGGCCAGCAGCTTGATTATTCATCGAGTTTTTCCCAGTATGGTGGCTTGCCCAGCAGTTTTCTGCCCAGATCCAGCAATTTCGCCTGTTTTGTTTTATCCAGCACCCGAGCAAGAAAAACCCGCAAGCAGACGCGCAGGAATCTGCCAATCCAGATTTTTGACGGAAAAAAACCGGCAAGCCCATGCTTTTGCAACGCCCGCCGATTTTCAAAAAGATTGATGAAAGAATTTTCCGGGCGGCTGCTCATTCCTCCGACACGCATGTTTACAGTTATCAGGTCGTCTATAAACAAGGCCTCGCCATTTTTGAGGTATCTCAGCAAAAATTCGTAGTCAGCAGCGATCTTGAAACTCTCGTCAAAACCTCCGTCTTCAAAGAGTGAGCGGTGATGAAACGACCCGGTATGGGGGACGCAGTGAATACTTTTAAAATTCTCTCTTACCTTTTCCCAGGGCTCTCCCAGTTTATCAAGAATCGCTCCACGTCGATTCACGACATTAATCGAGCCATAAACGTATTTTTCGCCACGAACTTTGGTCTTTAAAACCGATGCTACCTTCTCCAGCACGAGAGGTGACGCAAACTCATCATCGGCACCGACAAAGCAGATCCATTCGCCTTTAGCCAGCCTGATCGCCTTGTTCCAGGCATTATAAACCCCCGTATCCGGCTCCGAAATCAAAATATCTATTTTTTCAGTAACACTTTTTAAATAATCTAAGGTTCCATCAGCTGATGAGCCATCAATCACGATCAGTTCAAAATTTCCAAAGCTTTGTTGCCAAATTGAACCTAAGCACCTTGGAAGAGTTATTTTTGCATTTAGAGCAGCAACGACGACAGTTATTTGAATCATACTTGGGCCAGCTTTTGTTGAGATCTTAATTTGCGGTTGAAAACCAGCAAGCCTAATGGTAGCATTATAAAGTGATTTGGGCTGAACGTTCAAATTTTCCTGAATTTATTTTTCATTCAAACAAATGTTTTGCATGCTGCAAAGGTGTCAACAGAAATGAAAATCGACTTAAAAGATGAACTTCATTCCTTTAATGGTTTGTGGAAAGGTGGTTATTTCGAAGGGGACCCACTTGATCCGATGGGAGTCTCTGGCTACGGACAGCTGGGCTTCGTTAATACACTTTACGCTACATACCTGAGATGCATTAAGCCTTATATCAATGCTGATACCGTTGCTCTTGAGATCGGGCCAGGGCGGAGGGGATGGACGAAGACCATGCTTTCCGCTAAAGAAATATGCGATTAGATGCACTGCCAGAAGGCCATAATGGGTTCAGGGAGTATATTGGCGAGCAACAAAACGTCAAATATTTTCAGGTCGAAGACTTTCTTTGCGGAATGCTTCCAAATGATCATTTCGACTTTATGTTTTCATATGGGTGCCTTTGTCATGTTTCCTTTGAAGGAATAAAAGAATATGCCAAAAATTTATATCCAAAACTAAAATCGAACTCTAATTGTTTCTGGATAGTAGCGGACTACGAAAAATACAACTCTGCAATGTCAAATTTTTCCCAACTAAATGTATTCAACGCGTTATTACCAAAGTCTCTAAAATACCTTCCGATCAGGCTTATCTTTTCATTGTTGAGCAAATTTAGTCGACGCACAGCATTTCTGAAGGATGAGGACAACATTCCTCGACCAGGCAGATGGTATAATGCAGGAATCGAACGAACCTGCGAGATGCCGTCAGAAGCTGGCTATCAAATTATCGACAGCGATGTTTCGACTTGCCTCAGAGATCCAGTAATTCACTTTCAAAAACTCTAAATTTTCTGAGGTCTATTTTGGGAATATTATGTCCCTGAATTTAAATAAATTTGCATGCTATATACTTCAAGGTGATTGTAAAAGCCGACTCTGCAGAAGGTGGAGGTGAGCGGGTTTGGGATTTGACAAATCAGAAAATTGCATCCACATTGTCTACGTTACTCCCTTTGACAGATATTCATGGAATTTTGTTAATCTGGTGGGAATGCGTCTCTTCAACCGAATTTTTCTTAGAAATCCACGTTTTTTTCGTTGGCCAAAACCCCTAAAAGCACCTATTTCGATAACCAAGGCAATAAGTGAAATTCTCCAAAAAAACGGCTATAGAGTTTCTCTTTACCACCTAACTGAAAAAATTGACATCAAGCCCCAAAAAGGGGACATTTTGTTAGGGCACCTTATGCCTGACGAAGGCAGTGTTATGAACAAAAATTTTGCCAATGCTTTATTTTCCCACAAGTTCATATTATCACCCTACAACAAATCTATTACGCAAGTTGGATTCATAGAAAAATACATGCCTGCCGCAGATGCTTTTTTTGCGTTATCCGGTGACCACTGGTTCAATTCGGATACACCGCACCCTCTTGCGGGATCAGACAAAAAACTTGTTCAACTCAATATGGGCATCGATCCTAGCGACTATCCAATTATAAAAACTCAGTTTAATCCGCCAGGCCAAAGGCGCTTTTTTTATGTCGGGCGCCCCTCCAGATGCGGGGACGAAAAGGGTATAGCCATGCTCGAAGAACTTGCGACTAAAAGCAAGTTTTTACATGGCGGGTGTATTTTTCCGGGCCAAGTTCCAGGCTGGGAAGTGATTTGTCCGCCGGGCGATTTGACCCCGAACTTAATCAAAAAAATGGTAGCAGATAAGTATGATTTTTTCATAAACTGCAGTGAAGCCGATGCACAAGCAACGACTGTTTTAGAGGCAATGAGTTGGGGATTTCCGGTTGTATGCACGAATGAATCAGGCTATATCCACGAACAAATCAGAACCTTAAAAGTAAAGGATATTGAACATAATCTAAAAGTAATTGAAGAGTTGCAATTTTTGCCTGACCCCGCCTTACAGAACTCCGCAAAAATTTGTCAAGGCTTATTGCACTCCACATATAGTTGGAAAAAAATCCAAGAGAAATTTATTTTTGAGTTTGAGAAAAGGATTTAGTATGGCAATCGAAAGAATCAATTTAACCAGGTCCGATTTTATTCGAATTGAAAACGAAATAAGGTTGCACGAGCACTTAAGACGGTATTCGGCTATTCGTCGCTACTGTTTCGGGAAAACCCTTGATTTTCCATGCGGAGTTGGCTACGGAACATATCTTCTCGCAGCAAATCCTGAAATCACAAGTATAGTAGGGGTTGATAAAGACGAGAGCTCCATTCTCTGGGCAAAAAAAGAATTTTCTCATGAAAAAATCGAATTTGTATGCGAAGATATAGAGGACTTTTTCTGTTCTGCCGACACGCTGGTTTGCCTTGAGGCAATCGAACATTTTTTGGAACCCCGTTTTCTGCCTAATTGTGCAAAAAAGGCAAATGCTAAACAAGTAATAATTTCTTTTCCAGATAAAAAATCCACACACTTTAATCCCTTCCACCTACATGATTTTACAGTTCAAGAAGTACTAGACTTATTTCCAGAATACGTTTGCTATAACGAATTTAAAATGGGTGACGTGCAATTTCTGCTGTTCCTTCAAAAGCCAGAAAGCGCACCAAGTCACATCTTTAGAAACCTTCCTAGCATAAGGAAGTGAATTTTTTAGACACCTTCATGTCGCCAAAAAGCATAAGTTAGGACGAATTAGTGAACGATATCGTTAAATGCAAAATTTGTGAAAATTCTTGTCTGCCGTCCTTTAAGGCAAAAATAATGAACAAACTGGATATTCAATATTTTTGCTGTCAAAGTTGTGGAATGGTTCGAACCGAAACCCCATTTTGGCTTAGCGAGGCTTACAGAGAGCCCATTCACATGCTTGACACTGGTCATTTGAAACGAAATATTCTTACCAGTCTGCAATTAAAGATTTTCTTATCGCTAAATTTCCCTCCTGACCACAAGTTTGTTGATTATGGCGGCGGAACCGGCATACTAGCAAGACTAATGCGTGACTTAGGGTGCAACTTTTTTTGGGCCGATAAATACGCAAAAAATATTTTTGCACGAGGGTTTTCTGCTGATGAATTAAAAGAAAAAGTTGATGCCGTAACCTTGTTCGAATGTATCGAGCATTTTGACGAGCCTGTTAGTGAAATAGAAAACATCATCTCTCAATCAAATGTCATTATTTTTTCAACGGAATTAATTCCCTCTCCGCCCCCAAGAGACTGGTGGTATTACAGTTTTGAAACTGGCCAGCACGTTTCTTTTTACACCTCAAAATCCTTGAAGATTTTGGCAGAGCGTTTCGAAAGACAGTATCTAAAAATCGGTAATTTTCATGTTTTTGCACCGGCAAATAGATTTTCACAAACAAGACTGGGTATTTCGAAAATTTTAATGATCGGTCTTTCAAAACTTTTCCAACGGTGCATTAAAGGCTTAACCTGGGATGATTTTCTTTTATTAAAGAAAAACAAAACTCTCGATTCTTAGGTCGATTCTTCGTCCAAAATACTGGTATTAATTAAGGATTCACTTTGTTGTCTTCGACTTTAGATAAAAGAGTTATGGCTGTGAAAAGGACGGCCAAGGCAGCTCTTTTTGCCAAAATAGTGACCTTTTCAGTTCAAATCTACAGCGTTCCACTAACCTTAAACTACCTTGGAAGCGGGCTTTATGGCCTTTGGATGGCTATTTTTTCAATTATTGGGTTTATGCAACTGTCTGAGTTAGGGATAGGAAGCGCTTTAATCGGATTCATTGCCGAAAAACGCGTCACACACAGCAACGATGAGCTTTATCAGTGTATAAAAAAGGTAGTAAGTTTTTTTCTCCTTTTCTCGTCTGTAATGTTTTTAGCAATCTATTTTGTTATAAAATTTCTAAACATTTCCAAAATTTTTAATTCTGGGGAATTAGTTCAAAATAGCGAACTAGAAATTTGTTTACTAATATTCTTTTTCTTTTCGTGCATCAACCTTCCTTTATCTTTGTCACAACAAATACGGCTCGGGTTTCAAGAAGGTCATATAAGTTCATTCTTTAATGCATTTGGGCAGTTATTAAATCTCGGCTTTTTAATGAAGGCCGTCTCAATGAATCTCCCGTTAGCAGGTCTAATAGCAGCATCTATGGCCGGTTCTGTGTTAGCAAATTTACTTAATTTGCTTTTTCTGTTAAAACGAAAACAACCAAAGAGCTTGCTTCCTTCGAATCCAGCAGACGTTTCGATAAACTCGCTATTGAAAAGAGGAACCGGCTTTTTTATCCTTCAACTCGCAGCTCTTTTAGCCTATCAAATTGACCAGCTACTGATTTTCCACTACCTCTCACCTGTTCATGTTACAGAATACAGCGTTACTTTAAAATACTTCAGCTTTTTACCCATTTTTTTGTCATTTTTCTTAACAGGCCTTTGGCCAGCTTACTCAGATGCTTTGGCGAAGAGAGACAAAGACTGGATTATTAAGACATTTTGGAAATCGCTCAGTATTTCACTTAAAATTTCTTTTACGTGTGGAATCATAATGTATTTTTTTTCTGACTGGTCTATTGGAATTTGGACTTCAAACAAGGTCAGACCCGAAAGGATGCTCGTTCTCGGGTTATTTATTTTCAATCTTTTGACTGCGCTGGGAGGGAACATGACAGTGTTACTAAATGGTTTAAATGAGCTAAAATTCCAAATTTTCACCAGCCTTGCGAGCGCAAGTTTGAATTTAGCCCTCTCTATATTTTTGGTTAAAAAGATTGGATTAAGCGGACCAATTTGGGGGTCGGTAATAGCATCATGCGTGTTTAATCTTTTCACTCTTTTTTTTATTCGATCTAAACTAAATGGTCTTAAAAATGAGTCTAAACGTTTGCAACAAGGGGAGGAAAGGAATTGAAAATTCTCTTTGATCATCAAATTTTTACGTTTCAAAAATTTGGGGGCATATCAAGGTATTTTTTTGAGCTCATCCGCAACCTTCAAGAGAAAGAACTTGCGAATTGCACGCTTTCAGCATTATTTTCCAACAACCATTACATTCAGTCCTCCAATTTTGCAATAAGGTCGTTCTTCCCAAACCAAGTCTTTCGCGGAAAAACTAAATTGCAGGCCTTTATCAACAAGGTTTATTCTGTTATGAAACTTCGTGAAGGAAATTTTGATATATTTCATCCGACCTACTATGATAATTATTTTTTGAGGCATATTGGGAAAAAACCATTTTTATTAACAGTCTATGACCTGATACACGAGAGGTTCAGTGAGCAGAACGAGAAAGAACCGGAAGTTGCCCTTAACAAAGAAGTTCTTGCGAAGCAGGCCAATGCAATTGTAGCCATTTCTGAATCAACTAAAAGAGACTTAATTGAACATCTAAGTATTCAACCTCAAAAAATAAAGGTCGTTTATCTTGGAAATTCTGTTTCTCAAGATTTCAAAAAAAGTAAACCAGAAAATATACCTGCCCAGAATTATATATTGTTCGTAGGAAGGAGAGACGGTTATAAAAACTTTGATCGCCTTATTGAGGCAATAGCACCTTTGTTATCAGGCGATCCAACACTATCTCTGGTTTGTGCTGGCGGGGGAAGTTTTTCCGAAAACGAAGTGGCCGCCTGTAGAGAAAGAAATATTTTAAATAGTGTCTTTCAATATGAGGTGGATGATACACTTCTCGGGAAGTTATACGCAAATGCAAAGCTTTTTGTCTTCCCATCTCTTTACGAAGGCTTTGGAATTCCAATACTAGAGGCTTTCGCAGCAGGCTGTCCTGTTGCTTGCAGCAATACGAGCTCTCTGCCAGAAATTGCTGCAGACGGTGCGTTCTATTTTGACCCAAACGATCCTCAATCGATTTTATTTGCAATCAAGGAAGTCCTAAATTTAAAAAACAAAGAAGATTTGGTTCAAAAAGGCCGCAAGCGCCTTTCGAATTTTTCATGGGCAGACACGGCTCAAAAAACTTACGAAGTATACTCTAGCTTACTATGAAAACAGCGATAATTACTGGCATTACGGGTCAGGACGGTCCTTATCTTGCAAAATTTCTTCTAGAAAGGAATTATGAAGTCATTGGTTCTTTAAGAAGCTACAGAAACTTCAACGAAGATCCTTTCACATATTTAGGCTTAAAAAATAAACTCATTTTTGAAAAAATTGATCTACTAGACTTGTCGAATGTTATCGATGCAATTAAAAAGTTCAAACCACAGGAAATTTATAATTTGGCGGCTCAAAGTTCTGTCAGCTTATCCTTTAAACAACCGATTGGAACATTTTTTTTTAATACTATGTCGGTTAATCATTTGCTTGAGGGTATTAGGCTTACAGGAATCCCTGTAAAATACTACCAAGCCTCGAGCAGCGAAATGTTTGGAAAGGTAGCAAATCTTCCAATAACCCTAGAAACGCCAATGAACCCGTTGTCTCCATACGCCGTTTCTAAAGCTGCAGCTCATTCAATGTGCCAGACATACCGTTCGGCGTACCAAATTTTTGCATGCAACGGAATTTTGTTTAACCACGAGTCATATTTGCGCAGCGAAAACTTCTTCGTTAAAAAAATAATCACAGAGGCAATTAAGATTAAAAAGGGTCTTCAAACCGTTTTAACGGTAGGAAATTTAGACATTAAGAGAGATTTTGGCTACGCACCGCGTTATGTCGAAGCCATGTGGAAAATGTTGCAAGCCAAACACCCAGATGA
>JAQUZA010000064.1 GCA_028691595.1 Candidatus Rifleibacteriota bacterium | reverse complement strand
GAGGCAATAAAACTCGGTGCAGCTGATAAGGTTCTGCCCTTAGACCGCATTGCCAGGGAGGTATTGCAGATATGTCAGGGCTGACAATACCAAAAATACACGTTAACATTGGCAAGTTGCATGCCTGTCGTGGCAAGGCGGTATTGAATACTTTGCTTGGTTCATGTGTTTCTGCTTGTCTCTTCGATCCTGAGGCAGGGGTAGCCGGAATGAATCATATTCTCCTGGTGCATAACCCGGATGTTGCGCATTTTGATGCCAGCACTCGCTATGGAATTCACGCCATGGAAATATTGATTAACGAAATGCTCAAGCTAGGGGCCAGAAGAAGTCGTATTAATGCCAAGGCTTTTGGCGGCGGCAATGTTCTTGCCATGGGCGACCCGGAGAACACTCCCGGGCAGCGCAATGTGGAATTCCTGTTAAATTTTCTCCATCTCGAAAATATTCCGTTACTTGCCTATGACTTTGGTGGCCCCTGGACCAGGGTCATAGATTTTCATACCGATACTTATGAAGTTTTTGTGAAAAAGACCCAGAAGAAACTCAGAGACTCCACAATCGCCGAAGAAACCCGTTTTAAGACCGAAGTTGTTCAGGATGTTGACCGTGAAGAAGGCGGCGAAATCACCCTTTTTGATGACTAAGCCGGAGGATTCGCTATGGCAAATGATCTGAGAAGTGTTTTTCGTGAATCAGCAGCCGAATTTTTGCTCGAACTCGAGCAGGCCTTGTTGCACCTCAGTAATAACCCCGATGAAATGAGTGAAATAGACAGGCTTTTCAGGGTTATGCATACTATTAAAGGCTCGGCAGCTATGGTTGATCTGAATGATGTTTCACATTTCGCTCATAAGCTCGAAAGTGAATGTGACTTTTTGCGTCAGGGCCAGGCAAGAGTTACCCCTGACCTGATTCATCTTGCACTTTGTGCGCATGACTGTATTTCGTCGCTTATTGATTCTCATTATGGCGGTGAACCAGTCGACGAAGAACACCTTGCCGGTATTCTGCAGAAATTCTCTGAAGCGAGGCAGGCGGCAACCATTAAAAAGAGTTCGGCGGCCAGTTCTCCCGAAAGAACGCTTGAACTGCTTAAGGAATCCTGTGAAGAACTGATGAGATTTTCAAAGTCCACTGATAGAAAAGCTCTGATTAACTCTGCAGGTCAGAAGATCACCCAGATCTTTTTTCTGTTGCTGATACAGAACCGGGAAAGTGCTGCAGAATTTATCTCTCAACTTGAAATTGTGTTTCGCAAGGCCCGCTGTAATGGTCTGATCTTTTCTGAAGAACTTGTTCAACTCGCCGTTGAGATGCTTTCTGAGGCAGAAGCCCTCTACAAAGACAACGCGGAGGTAAGTGAGGATGACTTTGATCCTGAAAAACTTCTTCTTGCCCTGCAGCGGCCACTTGAGCTAAATCAAAGACTCACAGCAATTGCTGCAGCCCTTGAAGGTGCGGCGGGCTTGCCGCCTGAGACCAGAACATTCCGCATCAATGTCAGTGCTGATGAACGTGGCCCTGGTTCTCTGAGCGGCCCGGACCGCTTCGAAAAAGTTCTGGCACGACTTGGTGATAATTTGTCTGTAAAACAGGCAGGTCATTATTCAGCGCCGCAGCAGCCTGCTGAAATAAGTGCGGCAGAATGTGAAGATTCAATATGAAAAAAATTGATTTTGAAGCGGTTTTTCGCACCGGACTCGACAAAAAGGAACTTGAAGATCTTCTGCGGCTGATCGCCGGCGAAGATTGCCAGATTCACCTCGCCCAGGAGGAAGATGTCGATAGTGAATCTGGTTTAACTGCTGATACGGTTCAGCCAATCGGCGAAATTCTCATCAAAAGAGGAGACATCACCTCTGAGGATCTTGATAAGGGCTTGAAGAAGCACAAGCCCCTTGGACAAGAACTCGTTGAAGATGGAGTGGTTTCTCCTGACAGTGTTAAGGCGGCTCTTGAAGAACAGGCAAGACAAAGAGATGCAGTTGCCCGCAGATCGAAGGTTGAGAAGATATCAACCATAAGGGTTGCCTCAGAAAAACTTGACAAACTTTTTAATCTCATCGGTGAGCTTGTTACGGTTCAGGAGCGGTTGTCTCAGGTTTCCGGCAAGATAAGAAAGGCCCAACCTGAAGACTTAGATAAGGTTTTACAGGAGCTCGATCTTGAGGGAATCTCGGAAGAAGTCAGTCTGCTCACTAACAGCCTTCGTGATAACGCTCTCAGCGTCAGAATGTTGCCCGTAGAATCAACCTTTACAAAATTCAGGCGGCTGATTCACGATCTATCGACAGATCTTAATAAAGAGATCGATCTTACAATGAGTGGTACCGATACCGAAATCGATAAAACTGTTATAGATAAACTTGATGAGCCTTTGATGCACATGATTCGCAACTGCGCAGATCATGGTATCGAAACTCCTGACGAACGCCTTGCTGCCGGCAAACCAAGGCGAGGCACCATTCATCTTTCGGCTGAACACGTTTCTGGAAATGTGGTAATTCACGTGCGCGATGACGGTGCCGGTCTGAACAAGGAAAAAATCCTTCAGCGCGCCATTGAACGGGAAGTTGTAGCTCCAAACGTGCAACTTAGCGATCAGGAAATTTTTAAACTGATTTTTATGCCAGGATTCTCTACTGCCGCCGAAGTTACGAGTGTTTCTGGCCGTGGAGTCGGCATGGATGTCGTCAAAAAGACCATCGAAGAGTTGCGCGGCTCGGTTGAAGTCTTTTCAACCCCCGGTAAAGGCACACAAATTGACGTTGTTTTGCCACTTACCCTTGCGATTATAGATGGCCTGCTGGTTTCAATCGATAATTGTGCTTTCGTTATTCCCTTGAGTGTGGTTGAAGAATGTATTGAACTGATCAGCGAACAATCGAAGAACAACACCACCGGGGGAAACCTCGCGAATGTTCGTGGCAGTCTGGTGCCATACATCAGACTGCGTGAACTCTTCAAAATTGAAG
The DNA here is from genome assembly GCA_028691595.1 of Candidatus Rifleibacteriota bacterium. GTDB lineage: Bacteria > Muiribacteriota > Ozemobacteria > Ozemobacterales > Ozemobacteraceae > Rifleibacterium. The sequence continues at coordinate 8,465 of JAQUZA010000064.1, read as the reverse complement.
GTCAGGCCCCGGCAATAGAGCAGATAGTTATTTCGCGCGTCAATGGCCAGCGCGTGGGTTTTGTTGTCGATACGGTTATTGGCGAACATAAAACGGTAATAAAATCTCTTGGCAAAACCTATCACGACGTACCAGAATTCTCAGGGGCGTCAATAATGGGCGATGGTTCTATTGCTATCATACTTGACGCGGCAAGACTCATACAAACAAGCATCCTTAACGAGGTTTCCGAGTAATTGCTTTTGTCGCATCCAGCCCGCGTCCGGGTATGCTTATAGCATACGGAACAGAAGATTGTCCTGGCGCAGCATAAGTTTTGCCCGGTTTCACCGGTCAACAGACAGACTCCAAGGGGCTGCTTTTCGTTCTACCCGCAAACTCTTTATAAAATATTTTTCTCATGCTAAAGATTGTGATAGAATCACGGCAGTGAGAAATTTGAAACCAGGGTTGTAGATAAATGCAGCAGCATCCCTTTCAGCTTAGAGACCACGGCGGCAACGTCATTGAAATGATCGTGATCGAAGAAATCAGGTCAGATCATAAGGTTGTTGAAGCTCTGAAAATTCTCTTGAACAAGTTTGACTATGTCATTCTTGCCCTTTCTGAAACCGCTTCGTTGCACCCTTCTTTTTCGACCGCGATTCCTGAGCTTACAGCGACCGGCCGCCTGCTGGTCGTTGCCCGTGAAGACAAACAGGTCGACATAGATCTTCATGATGCCAAACGTTTCAAAGAAGTGCCGGAAGCCGAGCATCGTGTATATGGCGAGCGAAATGTCGCCCGTATTCTTGAACAGCTGAAAAAAATGTCACCTTTGCAGTCTTCTGCTCATAAGCTTCTGATGATGCTCAGAAACCCTGATGTGAAGTTTGAAGATATTGAAGAAGTTACCAGAAACGATCCCAAGCTGACCATGAGGATGCTGAAAATTTCAAACAGTGCGTTCTTTATGCGGCGCATGCCATTCGAAAGCCTGAAATCGGTCGTTGCTTTCCTTGGCATTGAAGGTATCAGGCAGATTATTACCCAGGAAACCTTTGAAGGATTTGCAAAGTTTTTTGCCAACCAACGCGATAAGCTTGCTCATATGCGGCGCTGTTCGCATCTCGCTGCCTATATTGGCAAATTGATGGGCGGCGATCAGAACCTGGTCGGGAAAATGCTTTCAGCAGGTCTGCTGCATGATCTTGGCGCGTTGATGCTGTGTTACTACGACAGCGATGAATACGCCAGGGTTACCCGAATGGTGCGTAATGACAAAAAATCAATTTGTGAAGCCGAAATAGAAGTTTTTGGTATCGACCACCAGGAACTAGGCCAGATTCTTATTCCTAAAATGGGGATGCCTGAATATCTCGCCCCCATCATGGGTAAGCACCACAACCAGTCGATCCCTGCCGGTGATTTTGTTCTTGGCTCGGTCATTATTGCCAACGGTTTTTTGAATCAACGTATTGAAAACCTGCCTTCTTTTACTCCCTATGAGCACCTGCTGCCAGCCTTTGCCGAAGAACGCCGCAATAAAAAATCAACTTCCAGTATCGGCAAAAAGAGCTCAGAATCAAAAATGGCCGAAATTACTGCTAACAAAGAAGAAGAGGGTTATGTTTTTGCCGTTCCTGAAGTCTTTGACGTGCTCAAAAAAGAGCTCGACAAATTTATCATGAGTGGCTCAGAAGCACACGGTATCTGACAGCAGTTTCAAGACTGCTTTCTTACGATTATTACCGACAATGGGTCAATGGTAATTGTTGATCCCGATATTGTGCAGCCGACAGGAGTTTTAATCGGCTCAGTTCCGGCTCTCTGGCTGTCTACCATAACTTCAGCATTCTCAAGGTTCAGGGCGTGCGTGATAGTTCTTTGTTGCTGATCAGCATTCGCAAAAACATACCAGGTCTGTTTTTCTTCTGGAGACTTGCAACTGAAGACGATCAGCAGGTCTTCATCCTGCGCCTCTTTAAATTGCAGAAGTTTAACATTATCTTCAATCAATTTTTTGCTGCCGAGTCTGAAAGCTTCAGATGAGCGGCGCAGAGCGATCAAACCGCGGGTATAGTTGATTGTTTGAATGTTGGTCGAAAATTTTTCCGGGTCAGTAACTTTTGCCCAGTCAAATTTGTTGACTGCGTCAGAAGAATCGTAAGAATCATGAATAAAATAGGGGTGCTTGAAAGGTTTCCCGCTGGCATCGGTAAAGAAATGAAATTTCTGTTCCGGGGTGCTCTCGGCAAGCCATTGTTTGCTGCGACCGTATTCCTGCCCGGCATGAAGCATCACTGTTCCCTGAGATGTTAAAAGGATAGCATTGCCAAGACGAATGCGGCGGTGAATTTCCTGGTCATTTTCAGGGATTTCAGGGTCTTTTTTTATTGACTGGGCAATAACATCATAGAGGGGCAGATTGTCGTGCGCTTCAATGTATTGAACCATGTCACCTGGCGCGTCAGCAGGGGTATTTGTCGGCTGGGCCTTGATGTTTTTAAAGAGCTTGCTTATGTTGCGGGCTCCTCCGGTCAGAAACATTGGCTCACCTTCGCAGCCAAAGCCAGACTTGAGCTCATTGCGAAATTCATCACTGAAAACGCCCACGCTATCTGTTTTGTCCATCCAGTCCTGGTCTGCGCCTTTCCCTTTGAGGGCGGGGTCTTCAAGATGCCCCTTAAAGGTTCGCCAGCCTTCGCCAATGAATAAAGCGTCGGGGTTGATTGCCGCTGCGGCTTCGTAGGCAGCCTGAATTGCAGCACTTGTGGCATCTCCCATCATATCGAAGCGCATGCCGTCAATTTTATATTCACTGAACCAGTATTTGACAGAATCAATAAGTAGTCTGGCAGCCATTTTTCGGTTTGTGGCAAGGTTGTTGCCGAAATCGCCAAGAAAATTGCCCTGACTGTCTTTGAAAAAATAGTAGTCAGGCACAATATCATTCAAAAAACTGGCTTTGGCCATATGAGTGTAGACTACATCCAGAACTACTCCCATCCCGGCTTTGTGTACTGCATCGATAAGTTCTTTAAGTTCGGCAATGCGCTGCCCCGGATCTTCTGGCTTTTCCGAGAAGGCACCATCCGGTGAAAAATAATTCTGAGGGTCGTAACCCCAGTTATAGTTGTTATTCCTGGCCCGATATTCGAGTTCGCGTGCACCCATTGCCGTTTCGTCCCCAAAATACCAGGCCATTACCGGCAACAGTTGAACATGAGTGACCCCTAGTGATTTGATATAAGGCAGCTTTTCGATAAAGGCGCGGAAGCTTCCCCAGCGATGTTTGAGCTCACCCTCAAGCATGGGGTCAGAAGTGAAATCGCGAATGTGAACTTCATATATTACTGCGTCCTCACGCTTTTTATACCCCTGTATGACAGGATGAGAAAGCTCAGGGCCACTCAACTCGGGGGCAACAATGGCGGCTTTTCCGGTAAAGTCGCCGCTGCTGCCGGCAGAATTGCCGGAGGCAGCCATCGTGACCGGAGCCATTGATCGGGCATATGGGTCGAGCACCCTTCTGGCCTGAAGGCCCGGATTGGTAACCTCAAACTGATAATAATATCCGGCAAGGTTATCTTCGTTGGGCAAATCGTCTGGTCTCAAGGTTAAAAACCAGATGCCCTTTTCGTTACGCTGCATGCCTTGCTGTATCAGGAGTTTTGTCTGGTCATCTCTGGCAAAAACCAGCAGGTCAACTTTTTCGGCCAGTGGAGCCCATAGTTTTATTGTTGCCGAACCATTGATCAGTCTGCAGCCAAGTTCATGGTCATCGCAGCTATAAAGCTGGTCTACCAGTTGCCAGTGAAGGGTTGCAGGCATCTGTTGCCCTGCAAAATCGACAGTCAGCGGAGCGTTTTCGGCCCTGAAATCCGCTCTAATATTAAAAGTGCCTGTGGCTGATGATTCTACTGCCGTTACTGCCACGACCTTTCCATGACGATCTTTTAGCTGCAGACTTTTTTGCAGGCTGTTTTCGGTCAGGTCTTTGGCCTGGTTGAACAACAATTTGAGCCTGCCCGGTGCAAGCACACTTGCCAGGCGAATCTCAGGCTTCAAAGACAGTTCCGGTGAATCATAAACATTGTCATCGCCTTCGATTACCCATACTTCACGCTTGTCACCGATGCGGACTGTTTTGCTTTCGCTAACCTTTTCGCCATTTTTTATATTCAAAATAAGAAAGCCAATCTGGGCTGAATTTTCCAGCAGATCGACATCGGCAAACATGCCAAATTTGTCGCGACCAGAAAAAATGCTGGCACCCGCAGGCCAGTCAGTCGATGGCTTTTTGACTTCATCCCAGAGCCATAGGCCGAAATCTGAGTAATTACCGTCTGCACGCTGATAGTGAATGCGAAAAACACCCGGAAGTGGTGTCGGTGAAAGCTCCTGGCCTGCCGTGACATCAGCGTTAAAGGCTGTTGAAAGCCAGATAATGGCTGCCGCAGTTGCAAACTTTTTTATCAGGCGAAAAAACAGTTTCATAACGCTACCCAGCTTGCTCAGACAGATTCTGGCATTATGATAAACCTTTTTTGCTGATTTGTCTGAAAATTCGAATAATTGCCATTGCCATCGAAATGTGTTATTAATGCTGAAAAGCGATAAACATTGATTTTATGCGGACAATACTTAATTTTTTAACCCACATATATGACCGGGTTTGCGTAACCAGAGTCACTGAAGCCGCCGCCGCAATTGCTTATTATGCAATTCTGTCATTTTTTCCATTGATTTTGTTTCTTATTGCCTTTAATTCATCATTCCTTCAGAGCGGCGAAGTCCAGGGCCAGATACTCAAGTTCGTCGACGAGTATCTGCCAGGCTCAGAGACAATAGTGGTCGGCAACATTCAACACCTGATCAATGCAAGTGGAGCGGTTGGCCTGGCTGGTACTGCAGTGCTGCTCTGGTCAGCAACTCTGGTTTTTGCAGGGTTTGCTCAGAACATCAACATGGCCTGGACAACTGCTGAAAGTCGGCATTTTCTTATCGACCGTCTCATTGGTCTGATGATGATTGGCATCATGGTAATCTTTCTCATCGTGACTCTGATATTGAATACATTGTTAGACGTTCTACCAAGACTGTTTCCTGATTATCTTGGCCCCGTTTTTGCAGATATGACCAGACTGCACCATTTCATGCTCGATTATCTGCCCATGACCACCCTTTTTGGCCTTCTTTTGGTTCTTTACAAATACGTTCCTTCTGTTCATGTGCGCTGGCGAGAATCGGCTGCCGGTACTGTTTTCGCTTTTCTGGCGCTTCAGCTGACCAGACGTGGATTTGTCTGGTATCTGTCGTTCGGCACCGACAGCTATAGTCTCATTTACGGGTCTCTTGGCGCAGTAGTTGCCTTTATGCTATGGACATACCTTTCTTCGTGCATCGTGCTCGTGGGAGGGCATGTGAGCGCAGCGTTCGCCATGTTTTTTCGCCCGGCACCAGAGGTATTTGCCCAGGTTGAAAATTCAGCCGGCCAGAGAATGCCAGAACGCCTTGAAATCTCATAAAAGCGGCCTTTACCATTTTTCGACCGGCTTCTTTTCGCTTTTCATGCTCAGTGAAATGCGTTTGCGCGGAATGTCTACTTCCAGCACCCTCACCATAACTTTTTGCTGAACCTTTACGACTTCACCCGGGTCTTTAACAAATTTGTCCGCAAGCTGGCTGACATGAACCAGGCCGTCCTGATGAACTCCGATATCGACGAATGCTCCAAACTGAGTAACATTGGTCACGATACCAGGTAGTTTCATGCCCACTGCCAGATCTTTTATTTCGTTCACCCCTTCTGTAAAGGAAAATGCTTCGAATTTTTCGCGTGGATCGATGCCTGGGCGGGCCAGTTCGCGTATGATATCGCTTAGAGTCGGCAGACCAACTTCTGCGCTGACGTAATTTTGCGGCTTGATCTGTTTTTGCACCTGCGGGCTTTTAAGAAGCTCTTCGATGCTGCAACCTTGATCCTGGGCCATTTTTTCGACAATTTTGTAGCTTTCGGGGTGTACCGCACTGCGGTCGAGGGGGTTGTCGCTATTGCGGACACGCAAGAAACCTGCGGCCTGCTCAAAGGCCTTTGGCCCAAGTCTTGGAACTTTTAACAGTTGCTTGCGATTTTTAAAAGGGCCATTTTCTTCGCGCCAGCTGATGATATTTTTGGCCAGCTGTGGCCCAAGACCGGCAACATAGCTCAGCAGTTGCGGACTGGCAGTGTTTACCTCGACTCCAACCCCGTTAACACAACTCATAACCACATCATCCAGGCCCTTTTTGAGACGACCCTGATCGACATCGTGCTGATATTGACCGACTCCAATTGATTTAGGGTCGATTTTAACCAGTTCGGCAAGGGGGTCCATCAGCCTGCGTCCAATCGAAACCGCACCCCTGACAGTCAGATCCTGATCGGGAAACTCATTTCTTGCAACTTCCGAGGCGCTGTAAACCGAGGCACCACTTTCGTTAACCATTACCAGGATTATGCTGGCAGGCAAACCGAGCCCCTTGACAAAGGCTTCTGTCTCACGGCTTGCAGTGCCATTGCCAATGGCAATGGCCTCGATTTTATGCCTGGTGATCAGCTGCTTAAGTAAAACTCCCGAGGCTTCGCGTGCCTGCTCAGACTGGGAAATATAAATTACACTGTTCTCAAGCAGCTTGCCCTGAGGGTCTAGACATACTACCTTGCACCCGGTTCTAAAGCCCGGATCAATCGCAATTACCGATTTTTGCCCGAGCGGTGGTGCCATCAGCAGTTCGCGCAGGTTGGCGGCAAATACTCTGATTGCCTCTTCTTCAGCCTTCTCGCGCAACTGTTTTCTGAATTCATTTTCAATCGAAGGTGACAAAAGTCGCTTGTAAGAATCCTCTGCTGCCTCGCGCACCTGTTCCCAGGCAGCGCAGAACTCTTTGCGATAAAACCGGCAGACAAGCCTGGCTGCTTTGTCTGCGTCAGGTAGAAGACTTACTTTTAAAAAACCCTCGTTCTCACCGCGCATGACTGCCAGAATGCGGTGTCCCGCTGCTTTCCATGCCGGTTCCTGCCAGTCGAAGTAATCTCTGAATTTGGCCCCTTCGGTTTCTTTGTCTTTTATAACTTTCGAAACCAGAGTGGCTTCAAGGGCGAACATTTCGCGCAATGCCGATCTGACTTCAGGGTTTTCACTTATCATTTCGGCAATAATGTCACGAGCGCCCTGAAGAGCCTCAGCATTAGAGTTTACGCCCTTGTCGCTGCACAGGAAGGCTGCTGCCTCTTTTTCGGGCGAAAACGAGGGGCTCTGCTCGAGAAGCGCCATTGCAAGAGGTTCAAGCCCCTTTTCGCGGGCGATAATGGCACGGGTTCTTTTCTTTGGTCGAAACGGCAGATAAAGGTCTTCAAGTTCTGCCAGATTGGCTGTTGCCTGAATCTTTTCGTTCAGTTCGCTGGTCAGAAGATTTCGTTCGGTCAGAGATTTAATTATGGCATCACAGCGCTTGTCATATTCTGCAAACTGTTCGATGCGGTCACGAATTGTCGTAATAGCAACTTCATCGAGAGAGCCTGTTCGTTCTTTGCGGTAGCGTGCAATAAAAGGCACAGTGCCCCCCTCTTCGAGGAGCTGAACGGTAGACATTACCTGCAACGGGTTAATCTTAAGCTCTTCGGCTATCCTGGCGAAATATTTATCATTCATTGTCTGACCTCACAATTTGTCTGACTGATTTATATAACCATGGCCAGGCAACGTCAAGGCCAAAAAAATGTCCAGATTAAACCGTTTCCGTCATTCCGGTGTGGAGGCCCTGAAACCACTTTTTTAATACATTTGGCCTTATTGAATGCCAGAGGCATTTATATTGACCTGTTCAACGAAGCTGTAAACTGAAACCTGTTTGCCGGGCACCGAAAGAACAAGGCGCTTTTCAATGCCGCCCATTGCTGCTGCAATAACTAAGTTTTTGGCCGTCAAGGCTTGCTGAAAGGCTTGACTTGAATTCAGTAATATTTTGTATTAGGCTGGTCGCAACTATAAACTGTAATTTTTTATCTGCCTCTGCTAAAATCTGCCTTGAACATAGTGTTCTGGAGGGAAAATTTAATGAGAATGCCCGCAAAGCTTTTGTTTGTTGCATTGATTCTAATTCTGTCTGGGCAAATTGCCTTTGCCCGTGTAATAAAAGTCGGCGTGGTAACCGACGGACAAACCGAAAATACCGCAGCGTTATTGAACGCCGTCGATGGAGAAATCAAAAAGCTGGTGCCCGAAAGCGATGAGGTTCAATTTGAACCTGAGCTCATAAAGCATGGAACCTGGAAGATCGGTAACATCCAAAATGCGCTTGACAGCCTGCTGAAAAATACTGATGTCGATGCTATACTGGCTGTCGGGCCGTTAGCGTCACAGCTGGCTTCGACAAGGGGTTCTTATGCCCGTCCGGTGATCGCCGCTCATGTTATCAACGCTTCAATGCAGGGCTTGAAA
>JAQUZA010000637.1 GCA_028691595.1 Candidatus Rifleibacteriota bacterium | reverse complement strand
CTCGCCGGTTTTGCCGCCCTTATAAAATAAGACGACGGTGCCCTCAACGGCACCGAAAGAATTCAACCAGGCTGCTTTTCACGCAAAAGTGCAAAGCAGCTTTTTCTTTGCCTGGCATGCGGCAACAGCACCTGGTGATCCGTCAGCATTGGGTTGTATTTATTATTCATCCCGGCGGAAGGGCCTGTCGGGCCTTGAACCCTCAGGTGCCAAGTGCTTTGAAGGCAGCCATTACCCGACTGCGGGCAAACCGGGGGTCGATCATCATCGGTGGGTATTGCAGCTTACGGGCCAGGACTTCGGCAGCAAGCTTCTTTGGGTCATGAAGCGCTGCGGTTGGCAAAGACGAAATTTCCGGGCAGAATTTGCGAATAAAGCTTCCGTCAGGGTCGAATCTCAGACTCTGACTGAAAGGGTTAAAAATTCGGAAATATGGCACCGCATCGGTGCCGGTTGAAGCCGACCATTGCCAGCCACCGTTATTGGCTGCCAGATCGCCATCGAGAAGGGTCTGTATAAAATATTTTTCCCCTTCCCGCCAGTCGATAAACAGGTATTTGCTCAAGAACATTGCCGTAACCATTCTCAGGCGGTTGTGCATCCAGCCCGTCTGCCGCAGCTGGCGCATTGCCGCATCGACAACCGGAAACCCGGTCTCGCCGGCCTGCCACTTTTCAAACTGCTCCTGGTCATCAACCCACTTGAGAGCTTTGGTCTGCAGCTTGAAGGGTTGCGACCTGCCGACCCTCGGAAACCCGACCAGCACATGCGCATAAAAATCACGCCAGATAAGTTCTGAGAGCCAGACTTCCTGACCTGTTCCGGCCGGCGGAAAAACGTTACCGGCCGCCAGCGCCTCCTGCAGACACTGCCTTGGCGATAGCACTCCGGCGGCCAGATAGGGCGAAAGTAGACTGGTGCCATTTACATTGGGCAGATCGCGTTGCAGGTGATAATGGCCCATAACCTGGCGGGCAAATTTGTGTAGACGGTCGAGGGCTGCCTGCTCGCCGGCCGGCCACAGGTCGCTGCGCCAACTGGCTTCGCACTGCCATTTTTCTGTTGCAGAGGTTCCGATGCTGATTGCAGCTGCCCTCTTTGCCGGCGCGGCAAGGGGCTTCAGATCATGCCTGGCTGCCAGCCCCAGCCATGATCTTTTAAAAGGGGTAAAAACGGTATAAAAGCCTCCAGAGCCCGTCAAAAGGCTGCCTGGAGCCAACAGAACCCGGTCGTCAAAAGAAAGCGAATTTATACCGGCTTTTTTGAGTTTGCCAGTTACCAGTTCATCGCGCTTGATTTCATTGACTTCATATTCGCGGTTGAAGAATACAGCAGAGCACTTGTGTTGAATGGCGAAAGAGGCAATCGCTTCAGGGATATCATGATAATGGTCAGCCACAAGCAGGTGCAGGCTGATGCCCAGTTCAGCCAGGCGCAATTCAAGACTTTGCAGGCAGGCTTTCCAGAAGGCTATTTTTGCTGGTGCTTCGTTATGCATTCGCCATTGTTCACGACTGACCACGTAGACGGCCTGCAGTTCCCCAGCCTTTTCAGCGGCAAAATGCAACGCCTTGTTATCATTAATTCTCAGGTCACGTCTGAACCATACCAATGCCTTCATAAACACCTCACACTTCAAATACACGACCGTCATCAGCGAAACGCACTTCGGGAGACTTCAACCCGGCGGTAGCTTATTCGGCCTGCCCTGCCAAAATATCTGGTTTCGTTGTCATGCTGTTAAAAAACTGCTTTAATGATAGCATTGGTACGCTTATAGAGGCTATAATGATAAAAAATACCAGCCCGAAAGGCCTGCATCTGTGAAAATTGAAAAAGAATCTTTTTATATAGGTTTTGGTCTTATACTCTTTATGGCCGCCATCATGGCCTATTTTTTCCAGGATATCACTGATGGTTTTGTTATGCCCGTTGTTCTTGAAGCCCTTGAAATAAGGGGTGCCGAACAGGCTGACTACGCCATTTATTTTTCACCTGATGTTTCATTTTTCTGCCTGTTTTCAATTATCAGCCTGATCTCGCTGCGCCTTATTCAGAGACTTGAACCAATTATCTACATAATCTACAGTGCCTCACTGTTTTTCTGTTTTTTTTACTTTTTCGTCGCTCCCATCGAATCGATTCTGGTAATGGCAGCCTTTGTGGTGCCTGTTTTTATGTGGCATCAGAAGCGCATCAACGATATGGTTCTTGTTCTTATCGGTGCCTGTCTGATAGCGGGCAGCTGGTTTTTTCTGCAAAAGCCGGTAATTTTTCTTCTGATGCTGCCCATGTGCCATCTTTTCGCGATCAGAGCCAACAATGCTCTGCAGAGCCGATATGCCGGTCGTGAAGTAAGAATTCTTTCAAAACTCAGCTCGACGCAAAAAAAGAAGATCAACCCCAGTCACAGCATTTTTAAGCACGATCTCTGGGAAATCATCGGCCCCGAAATCGAAGCCCTGGCCGACAGCTGGTCAAAAGTTAAAGAAACGACCATGGGCGAATCCATGGGCCGCGAAGAAGATGATGAGCCGG
>JAQUZA010000636.1 GCA_028691595.1 Candidatus Rifleibacteriota bacterium | reverse complement strand
GGGAAGCTGTTGAAGCTAGAGAGCAGAAACGCCCCCCAAAAAACCTCGGGGCCTGGGAATTTCTCCTGGGAGTCCAGGATTGCACCAGAATGGGTGCGCTCCGTTTCAGTCGCCCTGACGAAGAGTTTTTTCTGGCTGATGAAGCCCGCTCGGCCCCGCCGGTTGCCCGAGTCGCCGAACTGCAGGCAGTGGCCTATGAGTTGACCAGGAAGAATCAGGATGACCTAGGCAAGATCAAGGAATGGCTGAAAGTTCTGGTTGCCCCTGGCTCATCCCTTGGCGGCGCCCGGCCGAAAGCCAATCTGGTCGACGAAGGCGGCAGTCTGTGGATTGCCAAGTTTCCGTCAGCCGATGATGATTATGATGTGGCTCTCTGGGAAATGCTGTTGCATGAACTTGCCAGAGATTGCGGAATTGCCGTTCCCGAGGCCCGTGTCATGCAGATCGGCGGCGGATATAACACCTTCATGGTGAAGCGGTTTGATCGGGTTGGCGCTGCCAGACGTTTTTTTGCCTCAGCCATGACCATGACCGGCAATCAGGATACCGAGGATGCCAGTTATCTTGAGCTGGCAGAATTTATTGCAACCTGGGGTGAGCCTGACCATATAACCCGCGATCTTGAAGAGCTTTTTACCAGAGTCGTTTTTAACCTTGCCACCGCCAATCGTGATGACCATCTTCGCAATCACGGTTTCATAAGAACGCCTTCTGGCTGGCGACTTGCACCGGCTTTCGACATGAACCCATCCTTTAAAAAGGATGAACATGCCCTGGCAATCGACCTCTATAACCGGCAACCGGATATAAGCGTTGTCCTGGCAACGGCCGAATATTACCGGCTCGATTTGAATCGGGCAAAAGAAATCATCAGTCACACAGGCAGAGTTGTCGCTGGCTGGAAAGCTCGCGCCAGAAGACTCAGTCTGCCGGCCCAGGCAATCGCAGAAGCAGAACACCTATTTCTTTCGCTGAATTACTAGCTTTCCGCTATTCCCGGGCTTGTCGAAAGAATCGAAGGGCCAACGCCCATTTCCTGCGTCTTCGGCGGCTAAAAAACTGAAAAAATTTTTCGGCCGGCCGATTCTGCCCGAATTACCCTATTCGCAGAGCCAGATGCTGCAACTGGCCCGCCAGATTATTCGAAGTCAGGCATCGGTAACCGGTGCCCAACCAAAACTTTCGCTCGATCTCGAAAACCCGGGCAAGACAGAAGCACCGCTGAAGCTGACCATTGTCGGGCTTTGGGGCAATTTCATTCTCAAACCGCCGACGCCAGATTACCCTGAATTACCTGAACTCGAAGACCTGTGCATGCACCTTGCGGCCGTGGCCGGCATAAAAACAGTCGAACACAGCCTCATCAGACTCCGGTCACACGAACTGGCCTACATCACCAGACGTGCCGACCGCATAAAAAAACGCAAACTGCACATGGAAGACATGTGCCAACTGACAGAACGCCTCACCGAACACAAATACAATGGTTCATACGAACAGATCGGCCGGGCCATACTAAAATATTCAGATAACCCCGGTTTCGACCTGCTGGCATTTTTTGAAATCGTGCTTTTCAGCTTTCTGACCGGCAACAACGACATGCATCTGAAAAATTTTTCTCTTCTTAAAAACCCACAGGGCAAATACAATCTCAGCCCGGCATATGACCTGGTGCCTTCCGCGCTGCTGCTTCCCGATGATAAAGAAGAACTTGCCCTGACCCTGAATGCCCGCAAACGCAAGCTCAAAATGACGGACTTCATCTCGCTGCAGAAGAATCTGCAGATTTCAGATAAAAGCTTCGAGACAGCATGCAAAAGATTTTCGGCGGTTCTGCCACAATGGTTCGCCATGATCGACACCGGTTTCATCGCCGCCGATACCAGGCAACGCTTCAAGGAACTTATCGAATCACGCGCCGCCCGCCTCGATCTTTTTAAACAGTAACAATCGCCGCCAACGCAAATCCTGATTTACAAAACTTCCCAGTGCAGACAAAAAAATATTTCGCACACATCTGGTGGTCGAAACACCAAGATAAAATCTCACTTGACCATACCGCCGTATTTGTGGCAGATAAATAGGACTTTACAATAAATACAGATTCAGGAAGGTCTTAAATCATGAAGGAACAGGCCTGCCGTGACTGCGGCTTCGAGCCGCCAATTATCTGCACACCACAAGAACTTATGTAGGGCTGATATGTGGAAAGCATTACAGAAAAAAGAAGCAAAAACCACCAGAAAAGTCGTCAGTCTCCAGCCACGCAAAGCCCGTCTGCCCCAAAAGGCTGCCTGAACCGCCCTAAAAAATAATCGGCACAAGCACGATTACACTTGGCCGCGCCGTTCCCGTGGCGGCCGAGGGTCAGGAAGACAGCGATCTTGCCAAAAGGATGCTGGTTTACCATTACAGAATTTTTGACAGGTACCAGAAGAGAATTGCCAGCCTGGCATTGCTTGCTGATAAAAATAAGGACTGGCGCCCGCAGGAATATTGCCATGAATTATGGGGTTGCGAGTTGGATTTTCGGTTTCCGA
>JAQUZA010000063.1 GCA_028691595.1 Candidatus Rifleibacteriota bacterium | reverse complement strand
GTGGCAATATCTTTACTGCCGAGCATTTTTTCGAGTTCCTGTAAAACCTCGATGTCTCCAAGCCTGAAAAGTGCCTTGGCAGCGTTCGAACGGGTTCGGTTATCTGAGTCTTTGAGCAATGGCCTGATAACATTGATACCGGCTTCGCCAAGTATTTCTTCTATACTTTCAACGGCATTGGCGCGCACACGTGAGTCGCGGTCGCGTAAAGCATTCTGAAGAGTCGAAACCCCGCTTCGATCGCCAATATGCCCCAGACTGGTAATTACTGCCGACCTGATCTTAAAATTTCGATCGGTCTTGAGCATTTTTATCAACCATGGAACAGCAGAAACTATTTTAAGCCGGCCAAGGGTAATAACGGCCTGCAGCCTGACAAAGGGAACAGGGTCGGCAAGCATCCGAACCAGAAGTTCTGTCTGAGCCTCTTTTGCTCGATTAGACAAAGCCAGAGCCGCATTTTTTCGAACATCTGCGTCTTCATCTTTGAGAAGCTCAACGATCATTTCGAGCGCCTGGCTGTGTTCAACTACCGACAGAACATAGCCAAGAGTGGCTCTAATCCATTTATCGGGGTCATCGAGCATCGATCTCATCGTCGGTGTGAGATCGACATTACCAAAACCGGCAGCAGCAATCATGGCATTACCGCGAACGCGATTGTTTGGATGTTTTAAAAAAGGCTGAATAAGGCCGAATGCTTTTTCGGAGGGCAGACCTAGTCTTGCCAGGCTTTCTATTGCGTTTGCCTTGACGCGATCATCAGTGTCGCGCAGCGCTTTCGTCAAGGTCGGAACAGCCGTCAGGTCGCCAATACTGCCAAGGGCGGTAATCAATGCCGAACGCTTGCGTTCATTGCGCTCTTTGAGATAAAAGGCAACCAGAGGGTTGGTGGCGCGATGGGCTCCCATTCTGGCCAGAGCATCAACGACGTTCAAAAATATCCATTCGTTGCTTTCGCCCAGACAACCAAGAAGATTCGAGACTGCTGAGCTGTCTTTGAGACGGCCGAGCGAACTGATACTGTTGAATCTGACGTTCGGGTCAAGGTCGCCCAGTGCTTCAACCAGCGCAGCAACAGCCTGACGGTCACTAAATGCACCCAGAGCCAGGGCAATATTTGGGCGAACTTCACGTTCTGCTTCTTTGAAAGCAGAGAGCAAGGGTGCCAGGGCTGAAGGATCTCCGATTTCGGCGAGAGCAAGAGGCATCTGCTCATCTTGTTTTTCTTTTAACAGAGAGGCAATGAGGGGTTCTACAGCTTCAGGATCACCTATTTTGCCGAGAGCTTTAGCTCCCTCACCACGCAAGCGCGCATCCTGATGAGACAAAAAACCGATGAGGCGCCGCGTACATGGTTTCAAAAGCCAGAAGCCATTTTGTCTTAAGCTTTGTTCTCCGGCCAAGAGTCCTCTTCCTCCAGGAATAAATTCTTAAAAAAAGACCCGGTTAACCCGGGTCTTCTTCTAAGCTGGAAATACTTTCAACCCATTCGCAGGTTTTTTACTCCAACCTTTTCAAAGGCAACTTTCATCTTATTGATGCCATCTTCGGTTGTTCCGGTTTCGATTACTTCGCCGGTGTCGTCCCAGACTTTGTGATACACCATGTCACCTTTGGCGAATAACTCAGTAACTGAATATTCTTTTGCCTCACCGGTGGATGGTCTCACCTTCTTCTTGTTGCTGACTGCAACCTCTTCGCTGACAGAGCCAGCCTTTTTAATTGTTTTTGCACGTGCCATTCGTTGTCCTCCCTTCCAGGAAGTTGGAAGCTAAGAATAGCACATAACAACAGTCCTTGTCAAATCGAGGAAAAATTAAAGAATTCGTGCCGGGCAAATTTGACACATTTTGTACAGACCCGTATAATTGAAGATGCGCTCATCCGGCTATTGGAGGAAATGTGTGTATTATAAGAGTATTGCCACGCCAATCGCTTTAATTATTATGTTGTTTTTTTCGGCAGCATTGCCTTCGTATGCCGCCGCAACCGAACCCATCGAAAAAGATTGGACATTCATGATCTTTATGGCGGCTGACAACAATCTCGAGGCCGCCACCTCCATCGACATCAATGAAATAGAACAATATGGCTCAAGCGAAAAGGTTAATTTTGTCGCACAAATCGATAGAAATGGCGGGTTTTCCAATAATTCTGAATTAAAATGGTCCGGGGCTAAACGTTTTTATATCCAGAAAGACAAAAACCAGAAAAAAATGTCTTCTCCGGCCCTTGAAGACCTTGGCGATGTTGACATGGCCGACCCCGCCGCCCTGACAGATTTTGTCAGCTGGGCCAAAGAAAACTATCCAGCCAAAAAGTATGCCCTCATCCTCTGGAACCATGGCACCGGCTGGAAAGAAATTCAACCAAGCATGATGGAGGCAGATGCCGGTGAAATAGGCATTTCAGCCGGAATGGCCGCTGCGATAGAAAACATTTCCTACAATATTTCCTATGACGATACCTCCAAAACCTCCATGAGCATTCCCATACTTGGCGAAACCCTTGCCAAAATCAAAGGCATCCTCGGCAAACCCCTCGACCTTCTCGGCTTTGATGCCTGTCTGATGCAGATGGTAGAAGTTTCCTGGACAACAGCACCGTTCACCCTTGCCCAGATCGGGTCACCCGACCAGGAACCCGAGCGCGGCTGGCCATATGACTTGATTGCAGCCGAACTGGTGAAAAAACCGCAAATGGATCATCTTGCCCTGGGCAAATTCATTGCAAACGCCTACAACAAATCCTATATGAGCGGCACCCAGGGCAACACTGCCGTGGTGCTCTCCGTAATTGACCAGTCAAAATCAGAAACATTCAGAGATGACCTCAATCACTTCTGTAACATAGCCAGACAGAACATTTCCGACATCGACAAATATGAAGCAGCTCGCGAAGAAGCCCTTAAATATTCTTACGGCGACTATATAGATCTGGGTCATTTTCTCGATCTTCTGATCAAATCAAGTATTAAATCAGAGACTCGCAGTGCCGCCACCCAACTGCTCAAAACGATTACGGGCGAAAAAAGAAACGGTGGCTATGTTGCCAGAACAGCCTCTAATGGCGATAAGTTCAAGGACACCCGTGGGATATCCATATTTTTCCCCACCCGACAGGGTTTTAAAACCTATAAAGCAAGGTACAGAGAACACGCCATTGCCCAGGAAACCGAATGGTTCAATTTTCTGAGCGAAGTCGCCAACCCCAACATCCCCTATCTCAAAATTGAAGATGTTGTTCTTGAAGACAACAACAAAGACGGCCGCATCGCTGCCGGTGAAGAAGTAAAAGTCTATGCCTCATTGCGCAACCTTGGTCGAAAAGCACTCGACACGGTAGACATCAATTGCGTCACCGACAGCAAACTCCTCAACAGCAACAAGTTCAGCGCAGAACTGACCAAGCTCCCCGGGCCCGGCAAAACTGAACTCATTCATGCCTTTACCATCAAAGTCAATGATGATGCCCCCGTCCACTCAGAAATAACTCTGAGCATCAGCCTCATCAGCAAAGTTCTTCCGGTTTCGACAATTAAATCAACCTTCTACATAAAAGAACCCTTCTCTTCCACTGGCCATGCCCTTCTCGTGGTAACCGACAACTTTTCACCAGCAAGCCCCGTATTGCAACAGATGATGCAGAATGCCGGAGTTAAATTCGACACCTGGGATCGCATGCTCGACGGCAACCTGAGACCCGAGGTCATGAAGCGTTATCTCGATGGCTGGGTATTTATTGCCTCCCAGGATTCGACTCCTGAGCAGTCTTTGAGCGAAGAAGAGATCGACTCGCTCGATCAATTCCTTAAATCTGGTGGCCGCCTGGTTCTTAATGGCCAGGATCTCCCATTTACCCTGCGCGACAGCGACTTTCTAAAAACCAGGTGCAAAGCAAGATTTGTCCAGGACGATGTCAACGTGCATGTGGTTTCAGGAGCCAACGGGTTCGCCGGCAACCGCAGCTTTCCGATCTTTGGCGGCGATGGAGCCAATAACCAGAAGTGGCCTGACGAAATTGACCCTCTTCAAGGTGCCGAAGTCATTATCAAGTATGAAGAAGGGGCCCGCGATAAGGCTGATGACCGCGAAATGAACGGTCCAGACCATAAGCCGGGTTCGCTGACCCGTGGCATAACCTCTTCTGGTGCAGCAGGAATCAAAGTTGTCGATGGTTATCGTTTGATGCTCTTTTCATTCGGTATCGAAGCAATCAATAACTCAAGCCAGCGCAATGAAATCATGAAAGAAATCGCCAACTTCATGCAACCGGGGGCCGATGCCGAAGTGAGAAACCTCGCCAGAGCCGCCACCAGACGCGTTAACCCGCAGACAAACTCTGAACGCGTTATCATTGAAAGGGCCGACCTGCTTTCGAGCGTTGAAGAACGTCTGCTCAAACAGATCAAAGAAGAATTCAACCGAAACCCCGAAACAAGATCGGTGATTCTCAATGAAATCCAGCATCTTCCAACTAATCAACGCAAAGCAGTGCAGAATCTTGAAAAAAATATTCAATCCCTCTTGGAATTCGACAGCCAGCATGGTACTCTGAACCGGAGATAAAGCCGGCCCGATTTATAAAAACAGGGAGAAATCTCAACGGGTTTCTCCTTTTCTTATGTACTTTTACCGGTAACAATGCAGGTCAAACAAGTTGAATAACGCAAAAATTCTCCTGGTTCCAGGCCCGACCGAACCAGTGACCAGAACAATCGACCGCGAGAAATCATCGCCAGAAACAGCTTCTCGCCGCAGGCAGATCATCAGATTATACCTGACCGCAATTCTGCTTCTAAGCGCGATGCTGACGGTTTATATCTGGCAATCGACAAAAATGGTCGAAGTTAAATTGCGCATTAAAAACGTTGAAAAAGACATTAACAATCTTGAAAACGCCAATGCCGACCTGCGGGCCGAAATATCAAAACTCCAGTCTTTATCGAGAATCGAGACGGTTGCAAAAAATGAACTTGGCATGGTTATACCGAGAAGACTGATTTACATCACAATGCCTGAAAACTGGAAAAGCCAATATGAGTAATACGACACCATTTCACAAGTCTGTCCTGGTCGATGCCGTGGTTAAGTATGCCTTGCCTGCGAATGGTCGCATTTTTGTCGACGGCACTTTTGGTCTTGGCGGCCATTCCAGAGCGGTCCTTGCTGCCTGCCCATCAGTTGAAGAGGTAATTGGCATCGACCGCGATGCTGAAATCCTAGATTATTCATGCAAAAGTCTCGATGACCCGAGAATAACACGCTTTCAGGCAAACGCCTCCAATCTGCCGGAGATACTGGCGCAAAAAAACCTTTGCGGCGTTGATGGCATCCTTCTTGATCTGGGAGTCTCTTCATGGCAACTTGATAATCCGGCCAGAGGATTTTCATTTTCCAGGCCCGGCCCTCTTGATATGCGCATGAACAGTGATGATTCACAAACCGCAGCGGATCTCGTCAACAAACTCGATCGTGATGAGCTTGTCAGGATTTTTTTTGAATACGGTGAAGAAAAATTCAGTCGGCGCATTGCCGATGCCATTGTTAAACAGCGTGAGATCAGCCCATTTTCTACAACCGATCAACTGGCTAAGACAGTATATGATGCTGTGCCAGCCGCAGGAAGGCACCAGACACACATACACCCGGCCACAAGAGTTTTTCAGGCCCTTCGTATTGCTGTTAACAAAGAACTCGATGAAATCGAAAATTTTCTTTCAATTGTATTGGGCTGCCTTAACCCTGGTGGGCACCTTACGATGATTTCTTTTCATTCACTTGAAGACCGTCTGGTAAAAACCTTCATGCAGAAGAACCAGAAGGGGTGCGAATGTCCCCCCCGGTTTCCGGTGTGCGTCTGTGGCAAAAAACCACAGCTTCAGATATTGACGAGCAAAGCAATTTTTGCCGGAGAAAACGAAATTGCCGAAAACCCTAGAGCCAGATCGGCTCGTCTGAGGGCTGCCTGCAAAATAGACACAGGAGTCGCCAGGAAATGAAAAGTCGTTCAATGCACGCAAGAACCCTGCGGGCAATTGTTCTGCTAGGAATTTCTGCCTTAATGATTGGCATTTTTTCGTTTCGCCTCGTGCAGCTGCAGGTATTCCAGCATAACCAGTGGGCACAGCGGTCAACGCGCAATCATGTCAGCAAGCGCGTTCTTGATATGAAGCGCGGCAATATATACGACCGCAAAGGCGACGAACTGGCGATTTCAGTTGATACCTACACTGTTTTTCTTTATACCAGAGAAGTTAAGTCACTCACGGATGCGGCTAATGCCATGGCTACAGTACTACCCATGACCCGCGAAGAAATCATCAGCAAGGTTGGCGACCGATCGGGCTACATTCAAATTTATAAAGAACTTGAACCCAATCAGGCTTTGAAGCTGCAGAAGCTCAATATTCCCGGAGTTAATATCGAGAATCATTACCGTCGCTACTACCCCCAGAAACACCTGGCATCTAATTTGATAGGTTTTACCGGAGCTGAGCAGCAGGGCCTCGAGGGGCTCGAAAGACTTTATGACAAAACGCTGCGCGGCTACCCGGGCCTGGCTGTCCAGGAAGACATCAGCCTGAGCGAAAGTGGTCCTGCCAGAATGCGTGTCATCACCCCCCCAATGGGAGGCAGCAACATCAATCTGACCATCGACTCTTTTATTCAACACGTCATCGAGTCAGAGCTTACGAGACTGGTTCAAGAATATGAACCGATAGATGCCACCGCCATCGTCATGGATCCCCACAGCGGCGAAATTCTGGGAATGGGCTGTCTGCCCAACTACGACCTCAACAATTTTGGGGAATCGAAACCTGAAGCCCGACGCAACCGTCCGGCCACAGATTTTTTCGAACCCGGTTCCTGTATTAAAATAATGGCAGTTGCGAGTGCTATTGAACACGGCAAGGCTGATCGCAGCACCAGATTTTATTGTCGTGGCTACGGGGAAATGCCGGGGCGACGTATTCGCTGTCACGGTGCTCATGGTCTGGTCGACACTGACAAGGCAATTGCCGAATCATGCAATGCCGCTATGATGCAGATTTCACAGATGATCGAGCCCTCGATGCTCTATCGAACTTACAAAAAGTTTGGCTTTGGCGACCCAACCGGGGCCGAAGTCGTCACCGAAAGCAACGGCATTCTCAAGCCACCGTCAAAATGGTCGGGGTTCTCACCCTCATCACTAAGCATTGGCCAGGAAATGGCGGTAACCGGCCTGCAGCTTGTTCAAGCCTATTCGGCAATTGCCAATGGGGGCAATCTGGTTAAGCCAAGGCTTGTCAGGCGCATCACCTCTCCAGACAACGAGATCAGGCAAGACTTCGGCCCGGAAATAGTCAGGCGGGTCATTTCTCCAGAACTCGCCAAATCTTTGCGGCGCATGTTGATGGGAGTAGTCGAAGGTGGCACCGGCAAAATGGCCATGCTCGAAGACTATACCGCCGGCGGCAAGACCAGTACAGCCCAGAAAGCCAACCCACGCGGAGGGTATTACAACGAAAAGGTTGTTGTCTCGTTCATCGGCATGATACCGGCCATGGATCCCAAAATTGTTCTTCTGGTAGCGGTTAACGAACCAAAAGGCGACGAAAGAACCCTTTTTGGCGGCAAAGTTACAGCCCCCTCATTTGCCCGCATTGCCGATCGTGTGCTGAAATACCTCAAGGTTCCGCCAGACCGCTCTCTGAGTGTTGAAGCACGCGAAAAACAGCTGCTGCAAAAGCACAAAACTACAGTTCAACAGGAAATTATCAAGCTTCCCAACATGCTCTCGACAGATCCTGATGCTGTCGAACTGGTTAAGCAGGCTGCTTCCGGCACCAGCGAACTTGTCCCGGATCTTCGCGGCAAATCTCTGAAAGCAGCGATACAGGCGATCAACAAACAGGATTTAAAAGCAATTTTTGAAGGAAATGGAGTCGTAATTGCTCAGCAACCGCCAGCTGGCCGCCCTTTGCCACCCACAAAAATTCTTCGCGTCAAATTGTCGCCAGATTTTGTTGAATAAGCAGTTTCACTCAGCACAAAAACCTGTTAAAATCCATTACCCTGGCAATAAATTTCGCCTTACCGGAGAATCTAAACTATGAAAACCCTGCGCAGTATTCTTCCCGAAAATATAGCTTCTACAACGGGAGTTCTCGACATAGAGATTACCGGCATCGCTTATGATTCGCGAAAAGTCAGCAAAGGCAATCTCTTTGTGGCTTTGCCAGGGCAACACATAGATGGCTGTGCCTTTATTTTCGATGCACTCGAGAGGGGTGCCGCTGCAGTGATGACCGAAGGAACCCGAAAGAATATCGAGGTACCGGTAGTTAAAGTTGTAAATGCCAGACAGGCTCTTTCAGAGGTTTCAGCAAAGTTTTACGACAGCCCCTCAGAAAAGCTCAGCCTGCTTGGTATAACCGGCACCAAGGGCAAAACCACAATTACCTACCTTATTCAAAGTATTCTCAAAAAGGCTTTTGGCCACTCTTTCAGAATGGGCACCATTGAATACGACATGGAATTCGAAAAAATCCCGGCCAGCAACACCACCCCGGAATCACAGGTTCTGCATTCTCTTCTTGATAAAGCTTTGCGCAACGGCATCAAGCACGGCGTAATCGAAGTCAGTTCTCATGCTCTAAAAACCTGGAGAGTCGAAAACCTTTCATTTGCGGTTGCCGGGTTTACCAATCTTTCGCTTGAGCACACAGAGTTTCACGCTGATATGAGTGATTACTTCAATGCCAAGAAAAGATTTTTCTCAGAGATTGCGTCCGCCAACAAAGACTGCATTATTGGAATTGATAATGAATACGGTCTGCGGCTGGCCCAGGAATGTCGCGATCTGGGGCTGAAAGTCAAAACCGTTTCTGTTCACAATCACAGTGCTGATTTTTACTGCGAAAACCTCAGCATGAACGGAACAAGCAGCGATTTTTTCATTTGCAACGGCTCCGAAAAACAGCCTTGCACAATCAATCTGCCGGGCGAATACAATGTCTTTAACGCCCTGATGGCAGCAGCGATGACCAGGGCGGTTAATGCCGACTGGGCAGCCATATGCTCAGGACTGCATGCCTTAAAAAATGTTCCAGGCCGACTTGAAGCCATTGCAAATGATCAGGGCGTAAACGTAATTGTTGATTATGCACACAGTCCTGATGCCCTCGAAAACGTTCTCAAGGCTGTCAAGCCCCTGACGCGTAAGCGCCTGATCACAGTATTTGGCTGCGGCGGCAATCGCTCACGCGAAAAGAGGCCGGTTATGGGTCAGGTGGCCGTAAAATACTCTGATGTGGTTATCGTAACGAGTGACAATCCTCGCAAAGAAGAGCCTGAAGCCATCATTGAAGAAATAATGAGTGGCATCGATACCGAAGGCTCAGACAAAGCAACCGCCATTCATAAAGAGGTTGACCGACGCGGAGCCATATTTAAGGCTCTGAAAATGGCTGAGGCAGGCGATACGGTTGTTATTGCCGGCAAAGGGCATGAAACGGGCCAGTATTTTGCAGACCGGACAGTGCCATTCGACGACCGCGAGGTTGCCCGAAGCTTTTTCAGGAAGAGCGAAGATGAAGTCTGAGAGAAATATTGCCAGCATTGCTTCGGTCTGCCGTGGCAAAGTTTTCGGTGCAGGCGAAAAACAGGTTTCCGGTTTCAGCATCGACAGTAGAAGCATAAAGCCAGGTGAACTCTATGTTGCCCTCAAGGGCGAGAACCATGACGGGCACAGTTTTGTCGCTGCTGCTGTCAAATCTGGAGCTGAAGCTGTGCTGGTCTCAGAAATGCCAGATGCCGAAACCTGTCTGAAAACAACAGTTATTCTGGTTGATGATACACTCAATGCGCTCCAGGCAATTGCTGCCGGCCGACGTAACGAACTTGACTCATTTTTTGTAGGCATAACCGGCAGCAACGGCAAAACCACGACCCGCTCGATGGTCTATCATATTATGTCTGAAAAATGGCGTTGCAGCACTACAACGGGCAATCTCAACAACCATATAGGTCTACCTCTGACTATTCTCGCCATTTCCAATGACAGTCAGTACAGCATTCTCGAAATGGGAATGAATCACAGCGGCGAAATAAGAGACCTCTGCCGTATCGCGCGACCACAGGCCGCCCTCATCAGCAATATCGGGCCAGCCCACATAGGGATACTCGGCAATCTCGAAAACATTGCCAGAGCCAAAGCAGAAATTCTCGAGCATCTTGACGAGGGGCAGACAGCCATAGTGCCTGGAGACAGCGAATTTACGGAAATTTTTCGCAAGGCCGCCGGCAAAGCCAGACTGATGACCTTCGGCGAGAAAGCTGGCAATAATTACCGCCTGACAGACCTTAATATGCAGCCGGATTCTGTGAGTTTCACTCTAGTTACACCAGCCGGCAGCAAAACCTGCCATCTGGCACTGGCCGGCCGCCACAACGCCTTCAATGCCGCTGCGGCATTGAGTTTATGCCATCAGCTGGGCTGCGATCTTGACCTTGCTGTCAAGCGGCTTGTTTCTTTCTGCCCGGTTGGAGCAAGAATGGAAAAGGTCTGTATCGATGGGCTGACGGTATTGCTCGACTGTTACAATGCCAATCCCGGCTCCATGCAGGAAGCTTTGCGCTATCTGGCGATCTGTGGTTCACCTCGCGTTGCCGTACTTGGTGACATGCGCGAACTTGGCGAAATGTCTGTTGCCCTGCATCGTCAGCTTGGCACCCAGGCGGCTGAAGCCAGACCGGATCTTCTTGTCTGCGTCGGCAGTGACGCAGCAAACATTGCCACGGCTGCCATCGACGAAGGAATGCCCGAAGATTGCGTGATATCGCTAAATTCTGGTGACCTCGCTGCCGAATTACTGAAAGAAAGACTGCAGAAAGGTTCAACCGTTCTTTTTAAGGCAAGCCGGGGCATGCATTTCGAAAAAATTGTGCAGAAACTCTGGCCCGGCCTTGGAAAAGATCTTCACTGAACCGACACCAGGAGGCCACAATTGTTCAGCTCAATATTCGAGCCGCTCTCTATTCGCATTATTTTTTCGATAGTGACTTCTTTTCTTCTGGCAATGATCATTGCACCAAGGGTTATCTTCAACCTTAAGAACAGGCAGATTGGCCAGACCGTTCGCGAAGAGGGCGTTAAAGAGCACCTTAAAAAAACCGGAGTGCCAACCATGGGCGGTATCATCATTTTGATTCCGCTGATGATCACCACCATTCTCTGGACAAAGCTCAATCCGTTTGTGGTAATTTCTTTGCTGGTTACTTCTGCAATGGGCCTGATCGGCTTCTTTGATGATATCACCAAAGTGGTTCGAGCCAGATCACTCGGTCTGACCGCGAAGCAGAAGCTGGCCGGGCAGATTTTAACAGGTCTGGCAGCCGCACTTGCGATTAAGTATTACCCTGGCCTGCGCTTTGAACTGGCCAGTTCAGGCGGCAGCAATATCGAC
>JAQUZA010000635.1 GCA_028691595.1 Candidatus Rifleibacteriota bacterium | reverse complement strand
CGATCACTTTTGATGGGCATTAACAAGGCCCGTTACCCATTCATCGGCATTGTTGATGCCGACAGCACCTACGACCCCGAAATATTCCGGCGCATGATTCCGCTGATGGATATCTACGACATGGTTATCGGAGCCAGAAAGATCAATGAAAAGTCGAGAGTGGTGAGTTTTCTGCGCCTGGTTCTGAAGCTGATGCTCAAGTTTCTGGGCAATCATGACTCTCTTGATCCAAACAGTGGTATCAGAATTTTCAAAAAATCTCTGGTAGAAAAGGGCGGGCACCTTTTCAGCAAGGGTTTCTCTTTTTCGACTTCTCTGACATTTTTTGCCGCCCTCAATCACCAGTTTATCGAGTATATTCCAATTGAATACGGCGATCGTACCGGCGTTTCAAAGGTTCGTCATCTTCGCGATTCAATCAAAACCTTTTTTCTCGTTATCAGCATGTCAGTTATTTATCAGCCGATCAAATGCTTTGCCGGCTTACTGTTTATACACTTTGCCGGAGTTCTGTCACTGGTTTCAATCAAAGAAAGACTGGGCCGCGATACCTTTCTTGGGTTTATATTTTCGTTGGGCATCGGTGTTTTAACGACAGCTTTTTCTTTTCTGGCCTTCATAATGGGGAAATCTTACACTGATTCACTTTCGAGAGCAAAGTAATGAATGATACCAGACCCACAGTTGTTCTTGTTCAGCCACAGATGGGTTTATCGGGTGAGTTTTCTCAGCATCTGCCCCTGAGTCTTCTTTACGTTGCCGCTCCATTAAAAAAGCTTGGAGTGCGTGTTGAAATTCTTGATACAAGAGTAATTGAGCAAGACTGGCGCATACGTCTGAGCGAACTGTTGGCCACAAACCCCTTGTGGGTAGGGTTCACTGTGATGGCAGGTTTTCCGACCGCCCACGCCCTTGAAATTTCAAGATTCGTTAAAAAGGGTGCCAGCATACCGGTCGTCTGGGGCGGTGCCATGCCTACCGTCGATGCCAGGTCGTGTCTGAATGACCCGGCTATCGACTTTGCCGTTGCCGGCAGCGGTATTGCCGCCACCACAATGCTGACCGAAGCCATCATGGCCGGCAGAACCAGTGACATAGAATGTCTGCAGACCATTCCGGGTCTGGCTTTTAAAGTTAAGGGCCAGCATTTTTTTAATCAAAGATTTCATGGTTTTGAACACATAAGCTACCCTGAACTGCCTTACGAAATCATCAAAGATTACTCAGTTTATGGTCAGATTGGCTCGAATGAACGGATTTTTCCGGTTTACAGCGCTTATGGCTGCCCATACAGATGTGCTTTCTGCATTTCTCCAGCCCTTTATCGTGATTTTTCACCCAGATGGGCTCCGGTCAATGCCTCTGAAACCGTAGATCATATCGATTATCTGCAACGGCATCAAGGGGCGACCACAATCTATTTTTACGATGACGACTCGTTTGTTAATCTCGAACATATTCGCACCATCGTTACCGAGCTTAAAAGAAGAGGAATCAAAATCAGGCTGAGCTTCAGAGGCGCGCGAGTTGACGAGATTAAACGCATGGATGACAGTTTTCTTGAGTTGCTCAGCGAGACAGGCACTGAAATGCTGCATGTCGGGGTTGAATCAGGCTGTCAGCGTGTGTTAGACCTGTTTCAGAAGGGTATTACCGTTGAAGATATCATTGAAATCAACCGCAAACTTGCCCGACACCCAAAGCTCATAGCTGCCTACAACTGGATAGTCGGCACTCCAACCGAGACGGTATCAGAAATTCACCAGACCACACGTCTGTTAATGCAGCTGATTAAAGAAAACCCCCGTTGTTTCATTTTTCAACCCAATATCTTCAGGGTGGTTCCGGGGTCGGTGCTCGGCGAAATGGCAAAAACCATGGGTTATAAATCGCCCGAAACCCTCGATGAATGGATAAATTCTGAAATCGAGCAGGATATAGCTTCGCCTTGGCTGTCGGCTGAGCTTAAACAATATATCCGCATGCTGCAGGTAACCGGGTATTTTGTCGATAACAAGGCTTCTCTTCTTTTAAAAAGCGGCGCTCTGAAAGATACGATTATTAAATTTGCCTCAAAAATTTATCAGCCCTTCGCCAGGTTTCGTTTTAAATCAGGCTATTCAGGCATGCTGTTCGAAGCCGAGCTGTTTTTTCTGGCGCAAAAAATGCTCAAGCGGTGGCGTTAAGCCAATATGTGCGGCATATGCGGCTTTCTTGGCAATCAGGTTGAAGAACCTTTGGCAGTCATCAGGCAGATGGCGGCCAGCATCAGGCACAGAGGCGATGAAGCCAATGGCTTTTTTGTCGAAAGGCCTGTGGCGCTTGGGCACCAGCGCCTGTCGATTCTTGATCTTGGTTCAAGGGCCGACCAGCCTTTTAAAACCGCTGATGGCCGTTTTGTCATCGTTTTTAACGGCGAAATCTACAATTATCGTGAGCTGCAGGGGTTGCTTCCTGATTTTTCGCCGCGAACCACTTCTGATACCGAGATTCTTGCTGAACTTTTGGCGCAGCAGGGTGCCGCCTGTCTGCAGCATCTTAA
>JAQUZA010000062.1 GCA_028691595.1 Candidatus Rifleibacteriota bacterium | reverse complement strand
GGGTGCAGCCAGGCAATGAGGTGACCTTCACGGTTCCCGGGTAGACGGGTTTCAAACCAGGCCCCGAATTTGCGCAATCCGATTCCCTGAAAGTTAACAAGGGTCTCAAGGCTCCTTGCAAGACTGCCAGCCGTTGCAAAGTTGCCTGAAAATGAAGTTGCCACACTCTGATCTTTTCTATTCAGAGATCTGCCGGGATTTTGACGCAGTTCGAGGAGCATGCGCAGGTAATCTTCCGAAATCTTTCTTTTGGCCAGGGGCTCATCTTCTGGCCAGGCGATGCGGCGACCCGAATCATCATATAAGAAAAGCTCAAGTATTTCAGGAGTTGAGAACCTTTTCACTTCCGCAGTTTCTGATGCCCAGCGAAACGAATCGTTGAGCCGTCTGAGGGATTCCTGAAAAAATGTTTCCGGGTTGGCAAGACGTGCCATGTGCGCAGTCATCTCTGCCATCTCATCAAGACTTTGTCGCTGCTGATCTACTTCCAGGTTCTCCTGGATTGTCGCGCAGGCCAGCCAGGCGGTTATCACCGGCAGAATGAGAAGAAAGAAAAAGAAAACAAAACTGCCGGCCGGTTCGCGCCAGGTGTTTAAAATTCTGCCTTCTCTCTTCTTTAACTGATCCATGCTGCAAGTTTAAATCAGACTGCCGTTTCTTTCAACATTTGTCTGAAAACTCATGAGGCAGAGGACTTTCCTTCTGCAAACATTGAGCAGATGTATCGAATACTAAAATTTGTTATTCGGGCAACCCAAGTCCTCATCCCCGTTATCTCACTCGTCATCCCCGTTATCTCACTCGTCATCCCCGTTATCTCACTCGTCATCCCCGTGAAAACGGGGATCTAAGCCGTTGTAAATATAATTCCCGCCTTCACTTCTCTT
This sequence comes from Candidatus Rifleibacteriota bacterium, assembly GCA_028691595.1. GTDB lineage: Bacteria > Muiribacteriota > Ozemobacteria > Ozemobacterales > Ozemobacteraceae > Rifleibacterium. The sequence continues at coordinate 10,579 of JAQUZA010000062.1, read as the reverse complement.
TAAGTGAAGGCGGGAATTATTGATTGTTTTAGCGCAAGGGGCTTTTTATCTGCCTTTGGCCTTTTCGACCTGTTGTTTGGCTTTGTTGAGATTGCTGATTGCCTGGTTGAGCTCTGCCTGTCCTGCTGCACTGCCTTTTTGTGAAACAGCTACATAAGCTTCATAGGCTTTCTGATAATTTGCCATGGCCGTGGCAAGGCTCTGGGTCGATGTTGAGGCTGATGAGCCCGATGAGGTGTTTACGGTCGAACTGTTGCCAGCTGAAGAGGCTCTGACCGGAATTGATGCTGAACTTGCCGGGGCATTACCGCCGGTTTTGTTATACTTTTCGTTGTAAGCTTTGTTGGCGGCAACATAGTCGTTCTGGATTTTTACCAGCTCGTCAAAACGTTTGCTGATTTTTTGTGTGCCAACCTCAGCCAGTTCACCCAGTGCTTCAATGCTGTTGCCAGAATTCTGAATTTTATTGATAGTGCCAGAAATGTTCAATATCGAAGCCAGATCACCGCCAATTATTCCTTCGATTTCTTTCTGGATGCCCAGGAGCTCCTGGACGGAATCTCTGGCGGCGAAATAGTAGGCTGAGGCTTCAAAGGCAATCTGAGCACATTTGAGAGGGTACTGGGCTTCGACCTTGCCAAGTTTGTATTCATCCTGGAGACGACCCCACCTGAAAAGATTGAGCGGCTCAGACTTGATCGAATCAAAAACTCTGCTCCAGCCGTTGGCACCGGCAAGCTTGTTCACCCGGTTGTCAGAAAAAGACTTGACGATTATCTTGTTTTTCGCAGTCTGAATGGTGTCAGTCTGGTCGGTGAGTTGAGAGAAATACTTCATGCTGGGCTGGGCATTGCGATACATGGCCTCAGCTTTTGGAGCCAGGTTGTTAAACCCTGATACCACCTGAGATATTGATTTGGCAATATCCAGTATCTGCGGCAGGCTGGCTTTGCTCGATTTATTTTTAATGGCCTTATAAGCCTGAATAAGCCCGCTGGCACCCTCGGCGAAATTCTGGATCGATTTGCGTTCGCGATAGAGGGTCTTAACCTCGCTGCCAATCACGCGAGAATGTTTATTGATATTGGCTTTTTCGCTGTACCAGAGTTTAATATCAGACAGAACACCCGCTTCGACACTGGCTACAGGGAAAATAACCGTAAGAACCAGAAGCAGAAGCAGGGCTTTCAAGCTGTTGCGAAAAATCATGATCACCCTCCTGGGAGTATAAAGCGCTAAATGTACACTTAAGCATAAGAATCAGTGGCTATTGTGTCAATGGCAGCAAAGGGAATAATTGAAAAAAACCAAATTGTCTTGAGAGGGTAATATCTGTTAGTATAATCAGACATATATGCTCGAAAACAAAAATAGTTCAGAATCAGAGTTGGTGACAGACGGAAACACAGTAGTTGAACCTGTTTCAGCCGCCTTTGTGGTGATTAACCGCGAAGGTATTATTGTAACAAGTTCTTCTACTGCAGTTTCGCTATTGACTCCCGGAGGCATGGCATCATTGGCCGGCCAGAACCTTTTCAGTTTTTTCAAGCATCTGCCCGGCAGTATCGGCAATTATAAACCTCCTGCCAGTTATTTCGAATTTGAGGTTGAGCTTGCTCAGGCCGATGCTGAAAACAGGCATGCCAGCATCAATGTTGGCATATTCCCGGCAGAGCATTCAGACGGCCAGGAACCGGTTAATCTCGTTTTTATGCGCGATACCAGCCTTCAGAGACAGGCTGAAGAACAGTTAACCAGAGCGTCAAGGCATTACTGGTCACTGTTTGAAGCTTCTTCTGATGCCATATTTCTTGAGCTCGAAGACGGAACAATTTTTGATTGCAACAAATCCTGCGAGCGCATGTATGGCTACAGCAAGTCTGAACTGCTCAACATGAATGCCCGAGACCTTGTCCCCGGAAGCTCGTTAACAATCATCGAGGGCCTTATTCCTGAACTTGACGCGATGAAGGCTACCCAGAGCGGCATTCAACTCGAAGCCGTGGGCCGACGAAAAGATGGCAGCCTTTTTCCCAGCGAAGTTCTGGTTAATTTTGTCAAAGTTAACGGCGAAGAATGTTTTGCGGTAACTATTCGCGACATCTCGAGTCGTCGCGAGATCGAAAGCAGTCGACAGCGCTATGAGAGCCAGGTCATGCAACTTCAGAAGCTCGACCATCTTGGTCAGATGGCTAACGGCCTGGCAAATGACTTTAATAACCTGCTTACCGGCATTATGGGGTATTCAGATCTGATATTGCGCGAGCTCCCGGAAGAAAGCACCAGTCGCGAAAAAGCGCGGCGCATCGTTGATGCTGCCCGCAAAGCCAGCGATATAATTCAGCAGCTGATGGCCTATTCCGGAAAACTGCCGACCCTCTATCAAAAAACCAGCCTGAAAGTTCTTTTGCGTGAACTGCAGCCGGTTTTCAGGCAGATAGCTGGCGAAGGCATTGACCTGCGGCACGCTGTTGACGAAGATCTCCCGGAAATTCAACTTGACCCGCCGATGCTCAAACAGGCTTTGATAAATATTGTCAAAAATTCTGTCGAGGCTCTTGATAAGAACAGGCCCGGCGAAATCAGCATTACCGCTTTTCCGGGGCTGTGCAATTACTACGGCAGTGAACCGGGGTATTTTGGGCCACCGGTTAAGCCAGGCTCTTACCTGGTAATCAAGGTTTCAGATAACGGCACTGGCATCGAACCCGAAAATCTCAACCGGATATTTGACCCGTTCTATTCTACCCGTTATGCCGGTCGTGGTCTTGGGCTTTCGTCGGTTATCGGTATGCTGCGCAGCCATCGCGGCGCGGTTATGGTTACCAGCACCCCCGGCCACGGGACTGATTTTGCAATTTTTCTACCGGTTGATGCATCCGCCAGCATGGGTGAAGGCAATACTGTAAGACATGCCGAAGAATCTTATCCGGCTGGCTGTGCCCTGGTTATCGATGACGATGAAAACGTGCGCGAAATTCTCGCTGATAATATAAGGATGCTGGGCTATGAAGTCTTTGTCGCCGAGAACGGCAAGGAAGGTATAGAAGTTTTCAAGAGTCAGCAGCGGCGGCTAAATATTGTGCTGACTGACCTGGTAATGCCCGGTATGAACGGCATCGAAGTTATTAAAGAAATCCGCTGGATGAACCCCGAGATCCCGGTTATCGTCTGCACTGGCATCGGCAGCGACGAAAAGGGCCCCGAACTTGAAAAGCTCGGAGTTTCGGCCGTGCTTGAAAAACCCTTCTCTTACAAAGATCTCGAGAAACACTTCACCCGCATTCAGCTCAAAGCAAGAAACCGCAACAACACCAGCGACGGTGGAAACGGGCATTGATTGCCAACTCTGCTGTCTGAACTCTGAACCACAAAAAAAACGGGGCACTCGCAAGGAGTGCCCCGTTTTTTAATGCGGTATTACTTGTCGAATTCAAAGGCAACAATGCGGCTGATGCACGATTCAAGCTCGATCGCACGCCATGGAAACAAACCGATCCAGGTGCGTTTGTTGTTTAGCTGATCTATTTCGCCGCCGATGTTTTCGGCGTGAACGATTCCGAGAGGGAACATCTTCAGATGCATGACCTGATAGTATTCTTCCTGGGGATAATATTCATCCCATGATTTTCCGTGGGTTTCTTTCAGTTTGGCTTCGGCTTTGGCAAAAAGCTTCGGATGCCAGTCACGAAGAATGGTGTTCATCGGATGGTCTGCTGAACCGCAGTCTACGCCGATCCATTTGAACTTCATTTCCTGGGCCCACTTATGGAATTCTGCATCTGGGCCGGGGTGCTTGACCATGTAGCGCACTTCGTCTGCCTGTGGCTGGTCCCAGCCGTATTTGTGATAGCCGGTGTTGATGATGAGAATGTCACCTTTGCGGATATCAGCTTTTTTCATGAGCATTTCGGGTGAATATAGAGAGAAATCACTGACTTCATCAGAGATGTCGACAACGACACCATCGCCACACCATTCTTCGAGCGGAACTTCACCAATGGTTCTGCCATTGGCGCAAAAGTGAATTTCGCCGTCGATGTGGGTTCCAACGTGGTTGCTGGTCTTGATTATCTGGCCATTGGCACCCTGACCCATGTGGGCTCCGGCAATGCGCTTGAAATACTGAACCTGCAGGGGCATATAGCTTGGCCAGGGCGGAGTATGGATACTCAGGCGCTGGGTTAGATCATACATTTTTACTTTGGTCATTATTGACTCCTTTTATTTTTATTGTCTATAAAATGATACTAATTTTGGCAGTATAATTCAACATATGCTTCAAGGGCATCCTCAAAGCACTTCATTGGTGGGTTCACCAGGCCTGCACCAACCTGCCCGACACCGGCATCTTTATGGGCAATACCTGTGTTGATCTGCGGCAGCAGATTTTTTTCGCAGACTTTAAGAATGTTAATGCCGGTAGGTGAGCCCCTGAAATCCATTGGCGGAATCTGGAACGACTGAGATTCGCCATCGGTAATTTCATACATTTTGCGGGTAAAGTTCATGGCATCGCTGACTGTGCCGCCAACAAATTTAACGATCGCCGGAGCCGCCGCCATCGAAAAACCGCCAAGACCGCAGGTTTCGGTAATAGCACTGTCGCCAATGTCAGGATTGCAATCTTTTTCTTCGAAACCGGGGAACAGCAGACCCTTTACTATCTGGGCGGGGGCTGTGAACCAGCGATCTTTAAGGCCTGAGACCCTGATTCCGAATTCAGTGCCGTTGCGAGCCATGGTGGTAACAACGGTTGAGCCTTCAATCCATTCAGCAGCCTGCAGCATGGCCTTGCAGGCCGGCATGCTCAGATTGAGAAAAAAGTGATCATTTGAGTGGAGAAATTCAAGAACTTTTGCTTTTTCTTCCTGCGTGAAGGAGGTTTTGGTGATGGCTGGGGCGAGTTCTCTTATCAACAACGATGTCGCAGCTTTGTTACGGTTGTGCACTTCATCGCCCATCTGCAGAGCCTGAGCTATCATGTTTTTAAGGTTGATCTCGGGAGCAAGCTGCAGTGCAGCCTTTAAAACCGGGCCAAGGACCTTTTCCATCCATTTGAGTCTTTCTATGACCTCATTCGAAAAGGCGCCATAGCGAAGCACTTTTCCCAGGCCCTCATTGAGAGTGCAAAAGGTGCAGCGGCCATTGGTTTTGTTCTCGACGATCCAGACCGGCATGCTGGCTGTTGCAACCCCGGCCATGGGCCCGACTCCGTCGTGTTCGTGCCAGGGCGCATATTCTATCTTGCCGCTGGCCGCAAGTTTTTCGGCATCGGCCGGAGTCTCAGCCAGACCTTCGTAAATAAGCCCGCCAATTACGGCACCTTTTAAAGGGCCTGACATTTTGTCCCAGGTGATAGGTGGGCCGGCATGCAGAATCAGGTTTTTTTTCATTCCCGGAACAACTTCAACAGCTGTTCCGATGCCTTTGATTGCCGGTTGTGCTGCCTGAATAGCAGCTAAAGCTTTTACATTGGCTTCCTGAATATCTATAAGCATTATCTGGCTCCCTTCGCGGCTTTGACCTGGCCCTGCCAGACTTCAACCCTGGCAAGCAGCGCTTGAATTTTTTTGTTTCCACCGGCGGGTGGTCGCCATTCTGTGTGTATGGCTTCAACACCCTGTTGTCTAAGGTCTTCTGCGAAACTCGGAATCCCGAGATTGATCACTTTTACTTTCTGCCCAAAAAAGCTTGCAAGTTTGCTCATGTGATTATTTCCTTTCCAGGCAATGCTGCGCAAATTTGACCATGGCCACATTGGTCGGAAAAACGACAACACCGGCTTCTTCTAGCTTTGCTTTCTGCTGCTGATAACCCTGGGGGTCGTCTTCGGTGCCGCAGATACAGGCAGCAAGAATCGGGCGGTTGCCGGATTTTTGCTGGCCAAGCTTGATTGCTGAAACCATTTCCCCGGCCATGTCCGGGTGTGAGCCATACCCGAGCACCAGATCGAAGCATATCAACCCGACTGAAGCGTCGGCTGATTCTTGTATCATTCGTTCTGAGCGATAATCAGGGTCGATCATCGGGTGTGCTTTTCCGCGGGTGAAATTGTCGTCGCCAAGGTCAATGATGCAGTGGCCGCTGCTTTTGTAAACGTCGGCCATTTCTTTGCAGCCTTTCACCGGTGTATTTGAAAAGATTTCCCCAATGACAGGCTGCAGCAGTCTTTGCGCTTCGTCGCACAGGGTGCCGCCACTATAAAGGCCTCGTAGATTTTTGCCTGTCATTTTTTGCTTTGCCGCAAGGCTGGCGATTGCTTCATCAGCTATTTCTGGTTTGTGGCTTGTTTTTCTGCTGAGGTCACAGGCTTTTATGGCTGCGTCTTCAAGATTGCGGGCAGCCACAAAACCCTGATCTTCAATGATTTTTGGGTCAGCACCAATAAAATATACGACAATCTTTTTGTCGATATTTTTGAATTCGGCGAACAATGGCTTGAGCACGCCCTCAGCCGGCGGCTTGGAGATCAGAACTATAACTTTGGTGGCAGGGTCTTCGGCCAGAGCACGGGTGGCCATGATTGTCATCCGGCCACCGATTTTTTCTGAAAGATCACGACCCCCAACGCCGATTGCCTGCGAAACACCGCAACCAAGACGGTGAATGGTGCTGGTGACTTCCTGCAGACCGGTGCCAGATGCTGCTACCAGGCCTATGTCGCCGGCACGAACAGCGTTGGCAAAAGCCAGCGGCACACCGTTGATTATGGCGGTGCCACAGTCAGGCCCCATTACCAGAAGCTCTTTGCTGACCCCAAGGGTCTTGAGCTGCAGTTCTTCGTCAATACTTACGTTATCAGAAAACAGCATGACGTGGCGGCCGTTCTGCAGGGCCTGATTTGCTTCGCGCGCGGCGTATTCGCCAGGCACAGAAATCAATACGACGTTCGCTTCGGGCAGTCGCCTTGCGGCTTCTTCCTGAGTCGATGGGGGAAGCTCAGCGCTGGTGCCGCCTGCTGGCTTTCGTGATTTCAGACGGTTCTCGACTTCAGCGATACCGGCATCAGCAGTGGCCTTATCTTTGCCCATAATGCAGATGATCAGATCGTTCGGGGTGAGGCCGACAAAATCCTGGTGATACATGTTCAAGCGCTTGAGACTGTCGATGTTGTAGTCGGTACACATGCCGACCACCGCGTTTTCGATTCCTTCAAGCTTTTTAACCTGAGACCCGATCAACATCAGCGTTACTGAGTCAAAATAGGTCTGTTTCTTTATCAGGTGACAGACAACCATTCCGGTTAAGCTCCTTTGCTTGGTTAATTCTATTGCCAAAAATAATAGAACTTTAAATGACCAATGTAAAATAAAAAAACCGGAAGTGGCTCGGGGCCTCCTCCGGTCCTGGTTGCGTCAGTTATCAGTTGCTTGTGTCTTCTTCGGCGCTCAGAGCCGCACCATTGAATGCCCGTTCGAGCTCGGCATCGGTAAATGCCGCTTCGTTGCCGAAGGCTGGCGGAGGTGGCATTTTATCTTTTAATTCAAGGGGCAGCAGATCGTAGATCTTTTGCAGATACATGCCGGGCATATGATTCTTAACTTTGCCCGGGCCCTTCATTTCGCCGTCTGCCAGCTTGAAGTGACCGTCGCCGTAAATGTTGTTCGGCGGAACCAGATGCTTGAATTTCATGATCTTGAAGGGAACTTTGGAAACTATGTCGTTATCAAGCACCCAGCGCTGCATATCTGGAAAGCGTTTTTTGAAAGATCTGGCGAAAATATCGTTGCCCAGACGTGGGCCGGCGTAGGTATAAATGCCCTGAACGCTGACACCGTCACCCGCCAGGCGATAAGCGGCCAGCGGCGCAATGCCGGCTCCCAGGCTGTGCCCGGTAATCCAGAGGCGCTTGCCGGGGCCTGCCATATGGCTTGAAATCAAACTTTTCAGATCATCATAGACTATGTCGAGGGCATTGTAAAAGCCGGTATGGACTTTTATGCCCCAGCCCCACCAGAGTACACGCTTCTTGAAGAAGTTGAAGTCGGTTAAAAGCCAGTCATAAACGATCTTGACCGGGCTGACCTTGTTGTTCTGAGATGCTTCTGAACCTCTGAATGCAACAATTACCAGCTTGTCATTCGACATTACCACAGCCTGGGTGTCAGCGGTTTTTTCTTTGCGATTGATGAAGTCAAAACGGCTGATGCCAAGCGGTGTGAATATTTCTTTGAACTTTTTCTGGAAAGCATCAAAATTGGCAACATTCAGACGATTTTCATAGGTGCTGTTGGCAACATACATCAAAAGATAGGTGTTGGCGAGACTATGCCCTACAGCCTTTTCTTCGAAGACACTGTTGAAGCATTTTTCGCCCTGTATTGTCTGAGCGCCAGCTGAACAGCTGAAGGCTACGAAAATTATGGCAACTGCAGCCAGCTGCAGCAAATTTGCGAAATATTTTCTTGAAATCATGCTAGAAATACCTGCCTGATCAGAATATTCGTCAAGTCTACCCGAAATTCCGGCTTCCCGCAAGGTACACCCGCCTGTTTATTGTGTGATTCGTCATCCCTGTGAACCTGTTGGTAGTCGCCGCGGTGATGACAGCTGAAACCGAGCCAATTCGCCTACTCAATATTGCCACTGACCTGGTGTTCGGTTAGCGTTTAGCAGAAAAATTGTCTATCCTTCTCGTCATCCCCGTGCAAACGGGGATCTAAGCCCTTAAAGATAAGATCCCCGCCTTCGGGCCTGTCGATTTAATCGTTTGTTAATAATTAAATTCGATAATGCCCCGTATACATCCTTACTCAGGCGCAGATAGAAGACGGGATTACTTTTTCGTAAGCTTGTGACGAACGAAGTGAGGAATCGCTGAAGAAAAAGTAATCCGGCTGATAGCTGCGCCGTCGAACTGGTAAACAGCATCTAAAAATTCTTAAATCACATTTCTAGGAGAATAAATCGACAGACCCCTTCGCGGGGATGACGAATATGAACAGGCAATTCGTCTAATCAATATAGACGAAAAACTAGCTGAGCTTGCGGATTCTTACTTCGATTTCGGGATTGCCTTTCATAAGCTCCACAATGAGGTTTGTATCAGTTTCGCCGAAATGATATGGGTAAAGAATGCCTGGCTTGATGGCTTTAGCAAGGTCAGCGACCATTTCAGGGGTCATGGTGTAGGGTAGATTCATGGGCAGGAAAGCGACATCGATATTTTTCAGTTCTTTCAACTCTGGCACATTCTCGGTGTCACCGGCGATATAAATACGTTTGCCGTCAATTGTCAGAATATAGCCATTTCCTCGACCCTTTGGGTGATACGGCTCACCTGTTTCGCGTTTGTGAACCAGATTGTAAGCCGGAACAGCTTCTATCAATACGTTATCGATTTCAACACTGTCGCCATTCTTGAAAACCTTGCCATCATCACGCTGTTCGCCAATCACCTCTGTATAGATAACGGTGGTTCCGACCTTTTTTACCTGTTCAATTGCCGCTGTGTCAAAATGATCCTGGTGCTCGTGTGTCAGCAAAAGCATGTCTGCCTGTGGCAGTTTTGCATAATCGGCCAGTTTTGTCCATGGGTCGACATGGATAACGTTGCCCTTATGCTCGATCATCAGGGTTGCATGACCTATAAAAGTGAGCTTGATATCACCCGTTTTACCTTTGATGATGTCAGATTTGTAGCCGTTGTCATTTTGCGCCATAGCAGGGCAGCAGCAGAGCATGATTATCAGAACCAGATGCAGCAGTTTCATAAATGCCTCCATAAATTATTTTTGTAAAAGAGATATTATTCATTTGAAGTAATGTAGTCAGCATAACAGGGTTTCCAGACTGAATCGATAATTCTCTGAAGCAGAGTTGTGTCATCAACGGCTGGTGCCAGCCCCTCTTTAAACGCCTGTCTGGCAACTGCCATCGCCACTTCGTCTGAAATTTTCTGTATTTCTGCGAAGCCCGGCAGAAGTGAACTGGCGTTGTCGTCAGCACGGTTTAATCTGCCCAGGCATTCGCTGGCCGCAAGCAGCATCTCGTCTGAAAGTGACCTGGCCCGTGAAATAATCATGCCAAGACCAATTCCGGGAAAAATGAGGGCATTGTTGCACTGTGAAATCTCAATTTTTCTGCCGTCATGGGTTACATTGCCAAAGGGGCTGCCGGTTGCAATCAGGGCTTTTCCCTGCGTAACCTTGAGAATTTGCAGTGGTGTAGTTTCGGCTTTTTCTGTGGGGTTTGACAACGGCATGATCAAAGGTTTCCCGGTGTTTTTAAGCATGCCGGCAATGACCTCGTCGGTGAAGGCTCCGGCAACCGCGGAACAACCTATCAGCACGGTTGGGCGAGCGTTTAAAACTGTTTCAAGAAGAGTTATTCTGTCGGGGTTGCTTACTTTCCAGTTTCTCAGCTCGTCATGGCTCCTGGCGTAAGGTTTTTGAAAATAAAGCAGATCAGCGTGGTTACTTTGCAGCAGTCCATTCCGGTCGATCAGATAAAAGTTACGACGAATCTCGTCTTCGCTGAGACCTTCGCGAACTGCGATGGCCCGGCATATCTGGTCAGCGATCCCGGTGCCGGCAGTTCCAGCCCCAAAAATGCAGAAACGGTGTGCTTTGCCGGC